>NZ_JBQZXE010000017.1:0-43450 GCF_053555855.1 Shigella sp. SIG3 | reverse complement strand
CGCATTATGTACATTGGTGCGCCGTTGGCGAAAGACAGAGAAACCCTTTTCTTCACTAGCGTACGGGCAGTCCCTTCAACAACGAAGCGGGAAGAGGGAAATACCCTGAAGATTGCCACACAAAGCGTCATCAAACTTTTCTGGCGACCAAAAGGTTTAGCGTATCCCTTAGGCGAGGCTCCGGCGAAACTGCGTTGCACTTCGTCAGCTGACATGGTTACGGTCAGTAACCCAACACCTTATTTCATTACCCTGACAGACCTGAAAATAGGTGGAAAAGTAGTTAAAAATCAAATGATTTCCCCCTTTGATAAATACCAATTCTCTCTGCCAAAGGGGGCCAAAAATAGCAGCGTAACGTATCGAACCATCAATGACTACGGGGCGGAAACGCCGCAACTCAACTGTAAATCGTAAGCCGTCTTCAGTTAAGAGAGCGAGATGTATAGAACTCATCGACAACACAGCCTGTTAAGCTCTGGTGGAGTGCCATCGTTTATTGGTGGGCTGGTGGTGTTTGTGTCGGCAGCGTTCAATGCACAAGCTGAAACCTGGTTCGATCCTGCTTTTTTCAAAGATGATCCCTCAATGGTGGCCGATTTGTCTCGTTTCGAAAAAGGACAAAAAATAACGCCAGGGGTTTATCGTGTCGATATTGTTCTGAATCAGACAATTGTAGATACGCGCAACGTCAATTTTGTTGAGATAACGCCAGAGAAGGGGATTGCCGCCTGTTTGACGACTGAAAGCCTGGATGCAATGGGTGTTAATACTGATGCGTTTCCGGCTTTTAAACAACTGGACAAACAAGCGTGTGTGCCATTGGCGGAGATTATTCCGGATGCCAGCGTAACGTTTAATGTGAATAAACTCCGTCTGGAAATTTCAGTACCGCAAATCGCCATCAAAAGTAATGCCCGTGGTTATGTCCCCCCTGAACGTTGGGATGAAGGGATCAACGCGCTATTACTGGGATATTCGTTTAGCGGGGCTAACAGTATTCATAGCAGCGCAGACAGTGATTCTGGCGACAGCTATTTTCTGAATTTAAACAGTGGCGTTAATTTAGGCCCATGGAGATTGCGCAACAATTCAACATGGAGTCGCAGTAGTGGCCAAACCGCAGAATGGAAGAATCTCAGCAGCTATTTGCAGCGGGCGGTTATTCCACTAAAAGGCGAACTGACCGTAGGTGATGATTATACTGCAGGCGATTTTTTCGATAGTGTCAGCTTTCGTGGTGTGCAGCTGGCGTCAGATGACAACATGCTGCCAGACAGCCTGAAAGGGTTTGCGCCTGTGGTGCGTGGTATCGCCAAAAGCAATGCCCAGATAACGATTAAGCAAAATGGTTACACCATTTACCAAACTTATGTATCGCCTGGTGCTTTTGAAATTAGTGATCTCTATTCCACGTCGTCGAGCGGTGATTTGTTAGTTGAAATCAAAGAAGCGGACGGCAGCGTCAATAGCTACAGCGTACCGTTTTCCAGCGTGCCATTACTCCAGCGTCAGGGGCGAATCAAATACGCGGTGACACTGGCGAAATACAGAACCAATAGTAATGAACAGCAGGAGAGCAAATTTGCCCAGGCCACGTTGCAGTGGGGCGGACCGTGGGGAACGACATGGTATGGTGGTGGACAATATGCTGAATATTACCGTGCCGCCATGTTTGGTCTGGGATTTAACCTTGGTGATTTCGGAGCAATTTCGTTCGATGCGACCCAGGCGAAGAGTACGCTGGCAGAGCAAAGCGAACATAAAGGTCAGTCATATCGTTTTCTGTATGCCAAAACGCTCAACCAATTGGGCACTAATTTTCAATTGATGGGCTATCGCTATTCGACGTCGGGTTTCTACACCCTTTCCGACACCATGTATAAACATATGGATGGCTACGAATTTAATGACGGTGATGATGAAGATACGCCGATGTGGTCGCGTTATTACAATTTGTTTTACACCAAACGTGGCAAACTGCAGGTCAATATCTCCCAGCAATTAGGCGAGTACGGTTCGTTTTATTTAAGTGGTAGCCAGCAAACTTACTGGCATACCGATCAACAGGATCGGCTATTACAGTTTGGCTACAACACGCAAATTAAAGATCTCTCGCTGGGGGTTTCCTGGAACTACAGTAAGTCCCGTGGTCAACCTGATGCTGATCAGGTGTTTGCACTAAATTTTTCCCTGCCGCTCAATCTGTTGCTCCCCAGAAGTAATGATAGCTATACCAGGAAAAAAATTACGCCTGGATGACCTCTAACACCAGTATCGATAACGAAGGGCACATTACACAAAACCTGGGTTTAACGGAGACACTACTCGATGACGGTAACCTGAGCTACAGCGTGCAACAGGGATATAACAGCGAGGGGAAAACGGCTAATGGTAGCGCCAGCATGGACTACAAAGGGGCGTTTGCAGATGCCCGAGTGGGCTACAACTACAGCGATAACGGCAGTCAACAACAACTGAACTACGCTCTTTCAGGCAGTTTAGTTGCCCATTCACAGGGCATTACCCTGGGGCAATCGCTGGGGGAAACTAACGTGCTGATTGTAGCACCAGGCGCAGAGAATACTCGTGTGGCGAACAGCACCGGGCTGAAAACTGACTGGCGCGGATATACCGTTGTCCCCTATGCCACTTCTTATCGGGAAAATCGAATCGCACTTGATGCGGCATCGTTAAAACGTAACGTGGATCTTGAAAATGCAGTAGTCAACGTGGTTCCCACCAAAGGGGCGTTGGTTCTGGCGGAGTTCAATGCCCATGCGGGAGCAAGGGTATTAATGAAAACATCAAAGCAGGGTATACCGCTGCGTTTTGGCGCGATAGCGACGCTGGACGGCATACAGACTAATAGCGGCATTATTGATGATGATGGCTCGCTCTATATGTCCGGTTTGCCCGCTCAGGGAGCGATAACTGTACGCTGGGGCGAAGCTCCCGATCAAATTTGTCATATCAGTTACCAGCTTACCGAACAACAAATTAACTCTGCGATTACGCGAATGGATGCCATATGCAGATAATCTTTGGAGAAAAATGCGTGTTATTACTACGACTATTTTTTGCCGCCGTCTTAATGCTATGGTGCGCTCAAACTGCTGCTTATATCGGGCAGTGTCATACCACTCAGGGGAATCCGTATATTGGCGTCAATTTTGGCGTTAAAACTCTGGATGAAGAAGAAAATACGGCTGGAGTAGTTAAAGACAAATTTTATCAGTGGAACGAATCGAGTGATTATTATGTTTCCTGTGATTGCGATAAAGACAATGTCAGAAGTGGCCGATGGGCATTCGCCGCGGATTCACCGTTAGTCTATTTAGGCGACAACTGGTACAAAATTAATGACTATCTTGCCGCCAAAGTTTTATTGCAGGTTAAAGGCAGTTCTCCTACTGCGGTTCCTTTCGAAAACGTGGGCACAGGGGCAGATACACGATGGCATATTTGCGATCCCGGCGGTCAACGTTTAGGTGGCCAGGGGGCTAGCGGTAATAGCGGTAGCTTTTCCCTGAAAATATTGCAGCCGTTCGTTGGTTCGGTCGTCATTCCTCCTATGGCGCTGGCGCGATTATTTGAATGCTACAACATACCCGCAGGTGATTCCTGCACGACTACTGGTACACCGGTTTTAGTGTATTACCTGTCTGGTACGATCAATTCACTTGGCTCATGTTCCGTCAATGCCGGAGAAACAATCGAGGTTGATCTGGGCGACGTATTTGCGGCTAACTTTCGTGTTGTAGGGCATAAGCCTCTTGGGGCCAGAACGGCAGAACTTGCAATTCCGGTCAGGTGTAACACGGGAAACGCAGGGTTAGTTAACGTCAATCTGAGTCTGACGGCAACCTCAGACCCCAGCTATCCCCAGGTGATTAAGACGTCACGTCCTGGCGTGGGCGTGGTGGTGACCGATAGCCAGAACAACATTATTTCCCCTGCTGGTGGGACACTACCGCTCTCTATTCCTGATGATGCAGACAGTATCGCGCGAATGAATGTCTATCCAGTCAGCACGACAGGCGTACCACCAGAAACCGGGCGATTTGAAGCCACGGCAACGGTGAGAATAAATTTTGATTAACGCGTGAACGTATGAAGAAAAAAACGATATATCAGTGCGTTATTTTGTTCTTTAGCCTTCTTAACATCCATGTCGGGATGGCTGGGCCTGAACAAGTCAGTATGCATATTTATGGGAATGTGGTCGATCAGGGCTGTGATGTCGCCACCAAAAGTGCATTACAAAATATTCATATTGGTGATTTTAATATCAGTGATTTTCAGGCCGCGAATACCGTAAGCACTGCTGCTGATTTGAATATTGATATCACCGGTTGTGCCGCTGGTATTACTGGCGCGGGCGTCCTTTTTAGCGGCGAGGCTGACACCCTTGCGCCGACACTGCTCAAACTAACTGACACAGGCGGAAGCGGTGGTATGGCAACGGGGATTGCCGTGCAAATTCTTGATGCGCAAAGTCAGCAAGAAATCCAGCTCAATCAGGTCCAGCCTCTTACGCCCTTAAAAGCCGGGGATAACACACTCAAATATCAACTTCGTTATAAGTCCACAAAGGCGGGAGCAACGGGCGGTAATGCGACGGCGGTTCTCTATTTTGATCTGGTTTACCAGTGAAGGAGTGATGTTGAAACGGATAATCTGGATTCTGTTCTTACTGGGATTAACGGGGGGCTGTGAGCTATTTGCCCATGATGGCACGGTCAACATTAGCGGATCGTTTCGCCGTAATACATGCGTGCTGGCACAGGATAGCAAGCAAATCAATGTGCAGTTAGGCGATGTCTCGCTGACACGTTTTTTTCATGGGAATTATGGCCCGGAGAAATCTTTCATCATTAATTTGCAGGATTGCGGAACAGATGTCAGCACGGTTGATGTCACCTTTTCAGGAACCCTCGACGGAGTGCAGAGCGAAATGCTGTCCATTGAAAGTGGTACGGATGCAGCCAGTGGGCTGGCAATTGCGATTCTGGATGATGCGAAGATATTGATTCCGCTTAACCAGGCGAGTAAAGACTACAGCCTACATAGCGGTAAGGTGCCATTAACTTTTTATGCGCAATTGCGACCTGTCAATAGCGATGTGCAGTCGGGTAAAGTGAATGCCAGCGCGACATTTGTACTTCATTATGACTAATACGTGGAACAGATTAGCGCTCTTGATTTTCGCCGTTTTATCGCTGCTGGTGGCGGGTGAATTGCAGGCAGGAGTGGTGGTCGGCGGAACGCGATTTATCTTTCCGGCAGACAGAGAATCGATATCTATTTTACTGACTAATACCAGTCAGGAATCTTGGCTTATTAACAGCAAAATCAATCGCCCAACGCGTTGGGCCGGGGGGGAAGCGTCGACAGTGCCAGCACTATTACTGGCCGCTCCGCCACTTATTCTCCTGAAGCCCGGTACTACAGGCACGTTGCGCTTGCTGAGAACGGAAAGCGACATCTTGCCTGTGGATCGCGAAACGCTATTTGAGTTAAGCATTGCCAGCGTGCCATCCGGCAAAGTTGAAAATCAGAGCGTAAAAGTGGCGATGCGCTCGGTATTTAAACTGTTCTGGCGACACGAAGGTTTGCCGGGCGACCCGCTGGAAGCTTATCAACAATTACGCTGGACACGGAATTCGCAGGGTGTACAACTCACTAACCCAACGCCTTACTACATTAACCTGATTCAGGTGAGCGTAAATGGTAAAGCGTTAAGTAATGCGGGAGTCGTGCCGCCTAAAAGCCAGCGTCAGACAAACTGGTGTCAGGTAATAGCACCGTGTCATGTCGCCTGGCGGACGATAAATGATTACGGCGGGTTGAGTGCAAAGAAGGAGCAAAATCTGCCCTGAAACAGGTTCTGAAAACGTTTGCGTTTTTTTTGCCGCAGGTCAATTCCCTTTTGGTCCGAACTCGCACATAATACGCCCCCGGTTTGCACACCGGGAATCCAGGAGAGTTCATGTACTACCCCTTCGTTCGTAAAGCCCTTTTCCAGCTCGATCCAGAGCGCGCTCATGAGTTTACTTTTCAGCAATTACGCCGCATTACCGGAACACCGTTTGAAGCACTGGTGCGGCAGAAAGTGCCTGCGAAACCTGTTAACTGCATGGGCCTGACGTTTAAAAATCCGCTTGGTCTGGCAGCCGGTCTTGATAAAGACGGGGAGTGCATTGATGCGTTAGGCGCGATGGGATTTGGATCGATCGAGATCGGTACCGTCACGCCACGTCCACAGCCTGGTAATGACAAGCCGCGTCTCTTTCGTCTGGTAGATGCCGAAGGTTTGATCAACCGTATGGGCTTTAATAATCTTGGCGTTGATAACCTCGTAGAGAACGTAAAAAAGGCCCATTATGACGGCGTCTTGGGTATTAATATCGGCAAAAATAAAGATACGCCAGTGGAGCAGGGCAAAGATGACTATCTGATTTGTATGGAAAAAATCTATGCCTATGCGGGATATATCGCCATCAATATTTCATCGCCGAATACCCCAGGATTACGCACGCTGCAATATGGTGAAGCGCTGGATGATCTCTTAACCGCGATTAAAAATAAGCAAAATGATTTGCAAGCGATGCACCATAAATATGTGCCGATCGCAGTGAAGATCGCGCCGGATCTTTCTGAAGACGAATTGATCCAGGTTGCCGATAGTTTAGTTCGCCATAATATTGATGGCGTTATTGCAACCAATACCACTCTCGATCGTTCTCTGGTTCAGGGAATGAAAAATTGCGATCAAACCGGTGGCTTAAGTGGTCGTCCGCTTCAGTTAAAAAGCACAGAAATTATTCGCCGCTTGTCACTAGAATTAAACGGTCGCTTACCGATCATCGGTGTTGGCGGCATCGACTCGGTTATCGCTGCGCGTGAAAAGATTGCTGCGGGTGCCTCACTGGTGCAAATTTATTCTGGTTTTATTTTTAAAGGTCCGCCGCTGATTAAAGAAATCGTTACCCATATCTAATTATTTCTTCGAATTCCTCTTTATAAGATAATCAGGGCTTTATTTTCAGCCCTGGTTGTTTTATATTCATCGCTGTTGCTTATTTAGACATTTTGTACTTTTATTGTTGAGGTTATTAAGCGAAGCAACAATGGATTGTGTTGCTGCGGTTTTATAGGGTAGGGGAGAGGCAGATGCGAATTAAACCAGACGATAACTGGCGTTGGTATTACGATGAAGAGCACGATCGAATGATGCTCGATTTAGCCAATGGTATGCTATTTCGCTCACGTTTTGCGCGCAAAATGTTGACTCCAGATGCCTTTTCTCCCGCAGGCTTTTGCGTTGATGATGCCGCGCTCTATTTCTCTTTTGAAGAAAAGTGCCGCGATTTTAATTTATCTAAAGACCAAAAAGCCGAACTGGTGCTGAATGCACTGGTAGCAATTCGTTATCTCAAACCGCAAATGCCGAAAAGCTGGCATTTTGTCTCCCATGGTGAAATGTGGGTGCCCATGCCGGGCGATGCGGCCTGCGTTTGGTTGAGCGATACTCACGAGCAGGTCAATTTGCTGGTCGTTGAATCTGGCGAAAATGCCGCGCTATGCCTGCTGGCACAACCCTGCGTTGTTATTGCGGGTCGCGCGATGCAGTTGGGCGACGCCATTAAAATCATGAACGACAGGCTGAAACCGCAGGTGAATGTTGACAGCTTCAGCCTCGAACAGGCAGTCTAACGCGTCAGCTTAAGGGCAGTCTTCGGTACACAGCTACAGCAAAGAATGGTGCCATCATCGCCCATTGCTGATTTTTTCAGCGGCGTGACTTCGCCTTCTAAAAGCTGAACACGGCAACTTCCACAAATGCCCGCGCGGCAAGAATAAGGGATACGAATTCCCTGATTTTCTAATTGCTCCAGCAACACTTGTTGGTTATTTCCACGAAATGCCTGTCCCTGCCAGTCAATATCTACATTTGCGTCCGGTTGTTGCGTGATGTTGGCGGTATCATCAGCGGCAGCTGCGCCGTAAATTTTTGCCGGAGCCGTTGCCAGAATTTCCACCTCATCGCCAACGCGAATCACGCCGCTATTACGGGCAATTAAATTCTGACCAAAATCGACATCGCCGTTATCCTGGGCAGTGCGGAAAGATTGCAATGTTTTTAATGGTTCGCCTGCCGGATGTTTTTGCCCTTTTTCTGGGCTGACGGTGGTGAAAATACAGCGGCTACAAGGTTTAACCACATCAAACACCACATCACCAATGCGAATCACTTTCCAGCTATCTTCTTCCCAGGCTGACGCGCCGGAAACCACCAGATTGGGGCGGAATTGCTCCATTTTTACACTGGCCGGACAACGTTGTTGGAGATCACGTAACGAGGCTTCGTTAGCAAGAAGGTAAGGATAGCCATCAGCAAATGACAGAGGTACAGTGTTGTGGCGTTTCACGCGCCGGGTCATTTGTGGCCCCACCCAGCGTAATTGCACTTCGCGGGAGAAAAATCCACTTAGCCATTTGTTGATCGCGTCTGGCGCAATTCGCGCGGTAAAATGTGTGCCCCAAACTTCGGTTGGTGCGTCTTGTGTGGCGAAATCAGCAAAACGAACATATGCGCTACTGCCATCTGGTGCGGTGAGATGCAAGCCATCATGCACAGGTGAAGGAGTAAACCGTACCATCTGGGGAAACTGGCGAGCGGTAATAAACGTACCGTCAGGTTCCGTGATCATAAAGATGCGATCGAAGGCCAGACCACTGACATCAGCCAGAGCATGTGTAAGACCAATGCCGCGCATCGATTTAACAGGATGAATAAAAAGCCGGGTTAATGTCGCCACGGTGCGGTCCTCAAATGAAAATAAGCCCTCAACTTTATGACATGACGCGCTTATTAGCTATAATGCGCAACAATTTTCTTAGCGCCTGTCCCGTTAGGCTATTTTATTTGTCAGTTTGGCCCTGGGTTGTGCTCGAAATCCTCACGTACTTGTGTACGCTCCGGTTTCTCCGCGCTCTCCATGTCCAGACTGACTGCAACAATTACGCCTACTGCGGTAGGCTCTTAGAGTAAAAGTGACGATATGAATTCTCTGTTTGCCAGTACGGCCCGTGGGCTGGAAGAGCTGTTAAAAACTGAACTGGAAAATCTGGGGGCCGTTGAATGCCAGGTGGTTCAGGGTGGGGTCCATTTCAAGGGCGACACACGGCTTGTTTACCAGAGCCTGATGTGGAGCCGCCTGGCCTCGCGTATTATGTTGCCGCTGGGCGAGTGTAAGGTTTACAGCGATTTAGACCTCTATCTCGGTGTTCAGGCGATCAACTGGACAGAGATGTTTAATCCTGGCGCGACCTTCGCTGTCCACTTCAGTGGTTTGAATGACACCATCCGCAACAGTCAGTACGGCGCGATGAAAGTGAAAGACGCGATCGTCGATGCTTTCACGCGGAAAAATCTGCCGCGTCCAAATGTTGATCGCGATGCGCCGGATATCCGCGTTAACGTCTGGCTGCATAAAGAAACCGCCAGTATCGCTCTTGATCTGAGTGGTGATGGTTTACATCTGCGTGGCTATCGCGATCGTGCTGGTATTGCGCCGATCAAAGAAACCCTGGCAGCCGCTATTGTGATGCGATCCGGCTGGCAGTCAGGAACACCGCTGCTCGATCCGATGTGTGGTTCCGGTACGTTGCTGATTGAAGCGGCGATGCTGGCGACCGATCGCGCACCAGGCTTGCACCGTGGGCGTTGGGGCTTTAGCGGCTGGGCGCAGCATGATGAAGCTATCTGGCAGGAAGTGAAAGCGGAAGCGCAAACTCGCGCCCGTAAAGGCCTGGCTGAGTATAGCTCTCATTTTTACGGTTCGGACAGCGACGCACGGGTGATTCAACGTGCGCGCACTAACGCCCGTCTTGCGGGGATTGGTGAACTGATCACCTTTGAGGTGAAAGATGTCGCGCAACTGACCAATCCGCTGCCGAAAGGGCCGTACGGTACAGTGTTGAGCAACCCGCCATACGGTGAACGTCTGGACAGCGAACCGGCGCTGATTGCGCTGCATAGTCTGCTGGGCCGAATCATGAAAAACCAGTTCGGTGGCTGGAATCTCTCTTTGTTTAGTGCCTCGCCGGATCTGCTAAGCTGCCTGCAGCTGCGTGCAGACAAACAGTACAAGGCGAAAAACGGCCCGCTGGACTGCGTACAGAAAAATTACCACGTTGCCGAAAGCACACCAGACAGTAAACCGGCAATGGTAGCGGAAGATTACGCCAACCGCCTGCGTAAGAACCTCAAAAAATTCGAGAAGTGGGCACGCCAGGAAGGGATTGAATGTTACCGCCTGTATGACGCCGATCTGCCGGAATATAACGTTGCCGTTGACCGTTATGCCGACTGGGTGGTGGTGCAGGAGTATGCGCCGCCAAAAACTATTGATGCGCACAAAGCGCGTCAGCGTCTGTTCGATATTATCGCTGCAACCATTTCGGTACTGGGGATTGCGCCAAACAAACTGGTGCTGAAAACCCGTGAACGCCAGAAGGGCAAAAACCAGTACCAGAAACTGGGCGAGAAGGGCGAGTTTCTTGAAGTTACCGAATATAACGCTCACTTGTGGGTGAACCTGACGGATTATCTCGATACTGGTCTGTTCCTCGATCACCGTATCGCCCGCCGTATGCTCGGTCAGATGAGCAAAGGCAAAGATTTCCTCAACCTGTTTTCTTATACCGGCAGCGCCACCGTGCATGCGGGATTAGGCGGTGCACGCAGCACCACCACCGTGGATATGTCGCGTACTTATCTGGAATGGGCAGAACGCAACCTGCGTCTGAATGGCCTGACTAGGCGTGCGCATCGCCTGATTCAGGCCGATTGCCTGGCGTGGCTGCGTGAGGCAAATGAACAGTTCGATCTGATCTTTATCGATCCGCCAACCTTCTCTAACTCAAAACGAATGGAAGATGCGTTTGATGTTCAGCGCGATCATCTGGCGCTGATGAAAGATTTGAAACGTCTGCTGCGTGCAGGTGGGACGATCATGTTCTCGAACAACAAACGTGGCTTCCGTATGGATCTCGACGGCCTGGCAAAACTGGGACTGAAAGCACAAGAAATTACGCAAAAAACGCTCTCCCAGGATTTCGCCCGTAACCGCCAGATCCACAACTGCTGGCTGATTACCGCAGCCTGAAAGGAATAGTAATGTCATTAATCAGTATGCATGGCGCATGGCTGTCGTTCAGCGACGCGCCGCTTCTCGATAACGCAGAACTGCATATCGAAGATAACGAACGTGTTTGTCTGGTGGGCCGCAACGGCGCAGGAAAATCGACGTTAATGAAAATCCTCAACCGTGAACAAGGGCTGGATGACGGTCGCATTATTTATGAGCAAGATTTGATTGTAGCTCGTCTGCAACAGGATCCGCCGCGTAACGTTGAGGGTAGCGTTTATGATTTCGTTGCCGAAGGCATTGAAGAACAAGCGGAATATCTGAAACGCTATCACGATATTTCGTGCCTGGTGATGAACGACCCGAGCGAGAAAAATCTCAACGAACTGGCGAAGGTTCAGGAACAGCTGGATCACCACAACCTGTGGCAGCTGGAAAACCGCATCAACGAAGTGCTGGCGCAACTGGGGTTAGATCCTAACGTTGCGCTGTCGTCGCTTTCCGGCGGCTGGTTGCGTAAAGCGGCATTAGGACGCGCGCTGGTGAGCAATCCGCGCGTATTGCTGCTGGACGAACCGACTAACCATCTGGATATCGAAACCATCGACTGGCTGGAGGGGTTCCTTAAAACCTTCAATGGGACGATTATTTTCATCTCCCACGACCGTTCGTTTATCCGCAATATGGCGACGCGCATTGTTGATCTCGATCGCGGCAAGCTGGTGACCTATCCAGGGAATTACGACCAGTACCTGCAGGAAAAAGAAGAAGCCCTGCGCGTGGAAGAACTACAAAATGCCGAGTTCGATCTCAAACTGGCGCAGGAAGAAGTGTGGATTCGCTAGGGGATCAAAGCACGCCGTACCCGTAATGAAGGCCGCGTACGCGCCCTGAAAGCGATGCGTCGCGAACGTGGTGAACGTCGCGAAGTGATGGGTACCGCAAAGATGCAGGTGGAAGAGGCCAGCCGCTCCGGTAAGATCGTTTTCGAAATGGAAGACGTTTGCTACCAGGTTAACGGTAAGCAACTGGTGAAAGATTTTTCTGCCCAGGTTCTACGTGGCGACAAAATTGCCCTGATTGGTCCGAATGGGTGCGGCAAAACCACGCTGCTGAAACTGATGCTCGGTCAGCTTCAAGCGGGCAGCGGGCGTATTCACGTTGGCACCAAACTGGAAGTGGCTTATTTCGATCAGCACCGCGCGGAACTGGATCCCGATAAAACGGTGATGGATAACCTTGCCGAAGGTAAGCAAGAGGTGATGGTTAATGGCAAGCCACGCCACGTATTGGGCTATTTGCAGGACTTTCTGTTCCATCCGAAACGGGCGATGACGCCAGTACGTGCGCTTTCTGGCGGTGAGCGGAACCGCTTGCTGCTGGCGCGTTTGTTCCTCAAACCAAGCAACTTATTGATTCTTGACGAACCGACCAACGATCTTGATGTCGAAACGCTGGAACTGCTGGAAGAACTGATCGACAGCTATCAGGGCACGGTATTGCTGGTTAGCCACGATCGTCAGTTTGTCGATAACACCGTTACAGAATGCTGGATCTTCGAAGGCGGCGGTAAAATTGGTCGTTATGTTGGCGGTTATCATGATGCCCGTGGTCAGCAAGAACAATATGTGGCACTCAAACAGCCTGCGGTGAAAAAAAGCGAAGAAGCCGCCGCGCCAAAAGCAGAAACTGTAAAACGCAGCAGTAGCAAACTAAGCTATAAATTGCAGCGCGAACTGGAGCAGCTACCGCAATTGCTCGAAGATCTGGAGGCGAAGCTGGAAGCCCTACAGACGCAAGTGGCGGATGCTTCCTTCTTCAGTCAGCCGCATGAGCAGACGCAAAAAGTGCTTGCTGATATGGCTGCTGCAGAGCAGGAGCTGGAGCAAGCCTTTGAACGCTGGGAGTATCTTGAAGCGTTAAAAAATGGTGGCTGATCGCAAAATAGTCGATTTAAACAGAGACAGCTGACAACGGTAAAATTGCCTGATGAACTGGGTTTATCAGGCATGAAAACCAACACTTTGTTAGTCATCTGTAAAATAGCGCATCATTAAGGAGTACCAATGTGCGAACATCATCATGCCGCGAAGCACATCCTGTGCTCGCAGTGTGACATGCTGGTGGCGTTACCGCGCCTTGAGCATGGTCAGAAAGCGGCATGTCCCCGGTGTGGCACAACGTTAACCGTGGCGTGGGATGCCCCTCGGCAGCGTCCCACCGCCTATGCGTTGGCTGCACTGTTCATGCTGTTGCTGTCCAACTTGTTTCCTTTTGTGAATATGAACGTTGCAGGAGTTACCAGTGAAATTACATTACTGGAAATTCCCGGCGTGCTTTTTTCTGAGGACTACGCCAGCCTCGGCACCTTTTTCCTGTTGTTTGTGCAACTGGTTCCCGCGTTTTGTCTGATAACCATTCTGTTACTGGTGAATCGCGCGGAATTACCGGTCCGTTTAAAAGAGCAACTGGCACGGGTGCTTTTTCAACTCAAAACCTGGGGAATGGCGGAGATTTTCCTCGCGGGTGTGCTGGTCAGTTTCGTTAAACTGATGGCTTACGGCAGCATTGGGGTAGGCAGCAGCTTTCTCCCCTGGTGTTTATTTTGTGTCCTGCAACTGCGCGCTTTTCAGTGCGTTGATCGTCGCTGGTTATGGGACGACATCGCCCCGATGCCAGAACTGCGCCAGCCGCTAAAACCAGGCGTCACGGGGATACGTCAGGGGCTGCGTTCGTGCTCCTGTTGTACGGCAATCCTTCCTGCTGATGAACCCGTGTGCCCGCGTTGTAGTACCAAAGGGTACGTTCGGCGTAGAAACAGCCTGCAGTGGACACTCGCGCTGCTTGTAACGTCCATCATGCTGTATCTTCCGGCTAATATTTTGCCCATCATGGTGACGGATTTATTAGGCTCGAAGATGCCGTCGACGATTCTCGCTGGGGTCATTCTGTTATGGAGCGAAGGCTCTTATCCCGTCGCTGTGGTGATCTTTCTGGCCAGTATTATGGTGCCAACGTTAAAGATGAGCGCCATCGCGTGGCTGTGTTGGGATGCCAAAGGGCATGGCAAGCGCGACAGTGAAAGAATGCATTTGATTTATGAAGTTGTTGAGTTTGTAGGCCGCTGGTCGATGATTGACGTTTTCGTTATCGCGGTGCTCTCGGCGCTGGTGCGTATGGGAGGTTTAATGAGTATTTATCCGGCAATGGGTGCATTAATGTTTGCTTTAGTCGTCATAATGACAATGTTTTCTGCTATGACGTTTGACCCGCGTTTGTCGTGGGATCGTCAACCTGAATCAGAGCATGAGGAGTCCTGACAGTATGGAATCTAATAATGGGGAAGCCAAAATCCAGAAAGTGAAGAACTGGTCTCCCGTGTGGATATTTCCTATCGTCACGGCGCTCATTGGGGCCTGGGTTCTTTTTTATCATTACAGCCATCAGGGACCGGAAGTGACCCTGATCACCGCGAATGCGGAAGGAATTGAAGGTGGCAAAACCACCATTAAAAGCCGTAGCGTTGACGTCGGCGTGGTTGAAAGCGCCACACTGGCTGATGATTTGACGCACGTTGAAATCAAAGCGCGGCTGAATTCCGGTATGGAAAAATTGCTGCATAAAGACACCGTCTTTTGGGTGGTGAAACCGCAGATTGGTCGCGAAGGGATTAGCGGCCTGGGAACGCTGCTGTCTGGAGTTTATATCGAACTGCAGCCAGGCGCGAAAGGCAGCAAAATGGATAAATACGATTTGCTGGACTCACCACCGTTGGCCCCGCCTGATGCGAAAGGTATCCGTGTGATTCTCGATAGCAAAAAAGCCGGGCAGCTCTCGCCAGGAGATCCGGTGCTGTTCCGTGGCTATCGGGTAGGTTCGGTTGAAACCAGCACCTTCGATACGCAAAAACGCAATATCAGTTATCAACTGTTCATCAATGCACCTTATGACCGACTGGTGACCAGCAATGTTCGCTTCTGGAAAGATAGTGGCATTGCGGTTGATCTGACGTCAGCGGGGATGCGTGTGGAGATGGGCTCATTGACAACGCTGCTTAGTGGCGGTGTTAGCTTTGATGTGCCGGAAGGTCTGGATTTAGGGCAGCCAGTGGCACCGAAAACAGCTTTCGTTTTGTATGATGATCAGAAGAGCATTCAGGATTCGTTGTACACCGATCACATTGATTATCTGATGTTCTTTAAAGATTCGGTACGCGGTCTGCAACCGGGAGCTCCGGTAGAATTCCGGGGTATTCGCCTGGGTACCGTAAGCAAAGTGCCATTCTTTGCGCCGAATATGCGTCAGACATTTAACGATGATTACCGTATTCCGGTACTGATTCGTATCGAGCCAGAGCGGCTGAAAATGCAGCTTGGCGAAAATGCGGATGTTGTTGAGCACCTTGGCGAATTGTTGAAACGTGGTTTACGCGGATCGCTGAAAACCGGAAACCTGGTCACTGGTGCACTGTATGTTGATCTCGATTTCTATCCAAATACGCCTGCAATAACCGGTATTCGTGAATTTAATGGTTATCAGATTATCCCGACTGTTAGCGGCGGCCTGGCGCAAATCCAGCAACGACTGATGGAAGCGTTGGATAAGATCAACAAACTGCCATTGAATCCGATGATTGAACAGGCAACCAGTACGCTTTCTGAAAGTCAGCGCACAATGAAAAACCTGCAAACGACGCTGGATAGCATGAACAAGATCCTCGCCAGCCAGTCGATGCAGCAGTTGCCGACGGATATGCAGTCAACGTTGCGTGAATTGAATCGCAGCATGCAGGGCTTCCAGCCTGGCTCCGCAGCCTACAACAAGATGGTGGCGGATATGCAGCGCCTTGATCAGGTGTTGCGAGAACTGCAACCGGTGCTGAAAACGCTCAATGAGAAGAGTAACGCGCTGGTATTTGAAGCGAAGGACAAAAAAGATCCAGAGCCGAAGAGGGCGAAACAATGAAAAAGTGGCTAGTGACGATTGCAGCACTGTGGCTGGCCGGATGCAGCTCCGGCGAAATTAATAAAAACTATTACCAGTTACCTGTGGTGCAGAGCGGTACACAAAGTACCGCCAGCCAGGGCAATCGTCTGTTATGGGTAGAGCAGGTCACTGTTCCTGACTATCTGGCGGGGAATGGTGTGGTTTATCAAACCAGTGATGTGAAGTATGTGATTGCCAACAACAACTTGTGGGCCAGCCCGTTGGATCAACAGTTGCGCAACACCCTGGTTGCCAACCTGAGTACGCAACTGCCCGGCTGGGTGGTTGCCTCCCAGCCTCTGGGAAGCGCCCAGGACACGCTCAATGTTACCGTAACGGAGTTTAACGGTCGCTATGATGGCAAGGTCATTGTCAGTGGTGAGTGGCTGTTGAACCACCAGGGACAACTGATCAAACGTCCGTTCCGTCTGGAAGGAGTGCAAACTCAGGATGGTTACGATGAGATGGTTAAAGTGCTGGCCGGTGTCTGGAGTCAGGAAGCCGCTTCTATTGCACAAGAGATAAAGCGTCTACCTTAATTATAAAGATTTGTAAATATAACCGTCTCCGGTATGCCGCCTGAGGCGGTTTTTTTGTTTCTAACGTGCGGAAAAATTTGTTCCTCTTCACATTTTTTGTACAACCGACATGCCCGTGTAGCTCACAAATATGACAGTGGCGTGAATTTTGCGCATTGACGGCAGTTATGATTCGCGGTATTGCTTAACTGTGATTGCACATTTAGTAATCACTGTTTTCTTTTCCACCAGAAACCAGTATGAGGGAAACGAGGCATGAAGAGACAAAAACGAGATCGCCTGGAACGGGCACATCAACGTGGTTATCAGGCCGGCATCGCCGGACGCTCAAAAGAAATGTGTCCCTATCAGACGCTGAATCAAAGGTCACAATGGCTGGGAGGCTGGCGAGAAGCCATGGCGGACAGGGTAGTAATGGCCTGATTCTGTCTCTTTAAAAAGAAACCTCCGCATTGCGGAGGTTTCGCCTTTTGATACTCTGTCTGATGATAATCAGAAGGCAGACGTATCCTGGAACAGACCGACTTTCAGGTCGCTGGCGGTATAGATCAGACGACAATCAACCAGCACTTCGCCATCTGCCAGACCCATAATCAGACGACGATTAACAATGCGTTTAAAGTGAATACGGTAGGTCACTTTTTTCGCTGTCGGCAGTACCTGACCAGTGAATTTCACTTCGCCAACGCCCAGCGCGCGGCCTTTACCTTCGCCGCCCAGCCAGCCGAGGTAGAACCCTACCAGCTGCCACATTGCGTCCAGGCCCAGGCATCCCGGCATAACCGGATCGCCAATGAAGTGGCATCCGAAGAACCACAGATCCGGATTGATATCCAGTTCTGCTTCAACATACCCTTTGTCGAAGTTACCACCCGTTTCGGTTATTTTGACCACACGGTCCATCATCAGCATGTTCGGTGCTGGCAATTGCGGGCCTTTAGCGCCAAACAGTTCACCGTGACCAGAGGCAAGAAGGTCTTCTTTTGTATAGGATTCGCGTTTATCTACCATGTTCTCTGTAAGCCTTATTTTATTGAAGCACGCAGGATAGCTAACACGTGTACGCTGAACAAGTCCGATCAGTTCGGAATAAACCAGTTCAGCCAACGTAATGGCCATGGAAAACGGTGACGTCCTTCCTGTTGCGATGCTTGCGCGATACGTTCCTGGATGGTTTGCATCAGCGTCGTTTGGCCTTCGCCATCCCACACCAGATTTAATAATAACGGCAGTGCGTCAGTCACATCGTCTACTGCCCAGATGGTGAATTTGCCTTCTTCTACCGCTTTCACCAGTTCACTGTGAAGACTTAAATGGCGAACGTTAGCAGTGGGGATAATGACACCTTGTTTCCCCGTTAACTCACGTTGCTGGCAAATAGCAAAGAAGCCTTCGATTTTCTCATTTAAACCACCGACCGGCTGGACGCGGCCGAACTGATCGACTGAACCTGTGATAGCGATACTCTGATTCACTGGCACATCAGCGAGGGCGCTTATCAGGGCGCAGAGTTCAGCCATCGAGGCACTATCGCCATCCACTTCACTGTATGACTGCTCAAATGTCAGCGATGCTGAGAAGGGGATCTGTTGCTCAAGCTGTAGTTCCGACATCAGGAACGCCTGCATGATCATCATCCCTTTCGCATGGATATTGCCGCCAAGCTCCGCTTTGCGTTCGATGTCGGTGAATTCACCATCGCCAATATGCACAACGCAGCTAATGCGAGAAGGTTCGCCAAAAGCGCGTGGATGACCCGGAAATTCAATGACCGAAAGGGCGTTAATTTGCCCGATGCGTTCGCCTTCGGTTTCAATCAGGATTTGCTCCTGAAGGATCTCATCCTGCATACGTTCAGCGAGGAAACCTTCGCGCCATTCACGCTGCTGCAGCATTAAATTTAGCTGCTCGCCGGAGAAGGTGTCGCCATCACACAGGGAGGCGACCTCTTTACACTGGCGGAGGATCCAATGCGGGCTAAGCGGAAGTGTTTCTTGTTCACCGGTGTAGCGTGCTGCTTCGCGGATAAGTACCGGCCAAGCATCCGCTCCCGGGGCAGGTAAGTGATTATGTCTGGCGGTAAATGTCACCCAGCGACACCACTGGCTTACTGACTCCGCATCGACAATCTGCAGAGTATCTTCAAATTCGCTATAAATAGCCTGCTCTGAAAGCTCTGGCTCCATCTCCTGGAAATCAGCCAATGATTCGCGTTCGCCTACCAGAATGACTTTCAGCTTCAATGGCATCGAAGGCACAGAGACGGGGAGAGGGCGCGACTCATCAAACGCAACCCAGTCAAAACGCTCGCGGTTAACGATATTTTTCAGCCGCATCCACAGCAGAGGTTGCGCCAGCAGTGTACGCAAAGAGATGATGAGAATACCGCCATTTGCCTGATGCACCAGACCAGGCTGCAGGGTAATGTCGCCATTAAACTGGCGCAGGCAGCCAAAGAGTTGCTCCGCTTCTACCCAGTCGGCAGCGACAACTTGCGTTAAAGTCGCAAAATTATCATCTGCACTCACTGCGTGACGTAAGCGGATGGAGTGGCCGGAAACCTCATAGTGATCGCCCACCAGTTGGCCTGCATCGCTTTGTAGCGTACGCGCGGCATCGGCAATAAGATTCAGATACTCAGACTCTTCCGGGGCCTTAGCCAGCATAAAAGAGGAGGATGCTCGCGTATGCAGCAACTGCTCCAGCGCAAATTGCAGTCGCGGTTGAGTATCACTGAATAAAGGATCGTTTTCGTCAATCAAATGTGGCTGAGCAAATATTTCCTGATAGCTATCGGTATCAGGAACCAGGTCACGCCATGCAAGTTTCGTAATGGTCAAAGTTGATGTTTTTTAGTCTGTTGTCAAAGCCGCGATTATACCGTAACCGGCACTACAGCACACGTAGAAAGCACCGACAATACTCCTGGCTGGGCGTTAAAGCTCACAGGATGGAGATTCTTTTCTTCACTGGCCTAAAAAGCTGATATTCTGTAAAGAGTTACACGGTAACATTGAGATCGCTATGAAATATCAACAACTTGAAAATCTTGAAAGCGGTTGGAAATGGAAGTATCTGGTAAAGAAGCATCGCGAAGGGGAGTTAATTACCCGTTACATAGAAGCCAGTGCCGCCCAGGAAGCCGTCGATGTGTTGCTCTCGCTCGAAAATGAACCCGTGCTGGTAAATGGCTGGATTGACAAGCATATGAATCCGGAACTGGTCAATCGCATGAAGCAGACCATTCGGGCCAGACGGAAGCGCCATTTTAATGCGGAACACCAGCATACGCGCAAAAAATCGATCGATCTGGAATTTATTGTCTGGCAACGTCTGGCTGGTCTTGCACAGCGTCGCGGTAAAACGCTTTCTGAAACGATTGTTCAGCTGATTGAAGATGCGGAAAACAAAGAGAAATACGCGAATAAAATGTCTTCTCTGAAGCAGGATCTGCAGGCATTGCTGGGTAAGGAATAACTGACGAAAGTCAGTTCAATTTACTAAAGGCAAAAAAAACCCCGCAGCAGCGGGGTTTTTCTACCAGACGATAACTTAAGCCTGCGGCTGAGTTACAACGTCTTTGATACCTTTAACTTCGATCTCTACGCGACGATCCGGAGCCAAGCAGTCGATCAGTGCAGCACGCTGTTTCACGTTGTCACAGGTGTTGCCAGTAACCGGGTTGGATTCGCCCATACCACGTGCGGAGATCTTGTCTGCCGGGATACCTTTGGAGATCAGGTAATCAACAACAGACTGAGCACGGCGCTCGGACAGACCCTGGTTGTAAGCGTCAGAACCGATGCGGTCAGTGTAACCCAGAACAACTACGGAACCGTCTTTCGGATCCAGGTTGCTCAGCTGGCTGTACAGCTGATCCAGAGCAGCCTGACCTTCCGGTTTCAGGGTTGCTTTGTTGAAGTTGAACAGAACGTCAGACTTCAGAGTGAAGTGCTTGGTCTGTACTTCCGGTGCCGGAGCTGGAGCAACTACCGGAGCTGCTTCGCCCTGACCGAAACGGTAGGAAACACCCAAGCTCAGCAGACCGTTGTCCGGACGAGTACCGATGGTGTTTGCGTCACCGATGTTGTTGGTCCACTGGTATTCCAGACGGGTAGCGATTTCAGGAGTGATCGCGTACTCAACACCACCTGCGAAAACCGGAGAAACGCCAGTGTCGTGGTCTTTAAAGGATGCGCCACCAGGTACGTTAGCCTTGGTGTCTGCACGCCATACCATACCACCCAGACGAGTGTAGATGTCCAGATCGTCAGTGATTGGGTAACCCAGTTTAGCGGTCAGCTGAACGCCCTGAGCTTTGTATGCGCCGTTGATGTTGTCGCCTTTGTACGGCATACGACCTAACCAGTCGTAACCCATTTCAAAACCAACATACGGGTTAACCTGGTAACCACCAAAAGCACCTGCACCCAGTTGGTTTTCGTGGGTCGGACCATTGTTAGGAATAAAACCAGTGTCATGGTACTGGGACCAGCCCAGTTTAGCACCAGTGTACCAGGTGTTATCTTTCGGAGCGGCCTGCGCTACGGTAGCGAAACCAGCCAGTGCCACTGCAATCGCGATAGCTGTCTTTTTCATTTTTTGCGCCTCGTTATCATCCAAAATACGCCATGAATATCTCCAACGAGATAACACGGTTAAATCCTTCACCGGGGGATCTGCTCAATATTAACTCTACCGATATCTTCGGCTTATGCCGAGCACCCCTGGCGATGTAAAGTCTACAACGTAGTTGAAAACTTACAAGTGTGAACTCCGTCAGGCATATGAAAAAAAAGTCTTGTATAAGGTATGTTTAATCTTTTTGTCAGCGACAATTTACAGAAAAAAAACGCGGAAACCGCTTCAGACAAGCCTTCGCAAGGAAAATTAGTCACGACTGAAAGCATTGGCTGGGCGACAAAAAAAGTTCCAGGATTAATCCTAAATTTACTTAATGATACAAATTAGAGTGAATTTTTAGCCCGGAAAGTTGTCTCGTTGTGTGAGAGGATGCGCTTACCGGACGCATAATAAACCCCATAGCGTTACCTTCATTTGCCGCATCAACAAGTTCAGCATGCTCTTCTTCAGTCAAATCATCTGTCAACCAACCGATCACCACACTGTAATTGCCCGTGCGTAAAGCGCGAACCATTGACTCCACTGTGTGGCAAGGGGAGAGCTGGCTAATCTGCATTACTTTCGTTAAGGGTAGCCCAGATGCCTGAACCCATTCCCGACTCAGTTTTTGTTGCGGTGTTAACCAGAGTTGCCAGCGCGATTGCTGACCGAGTTGCTGTAACAATGGCAACAGTAGAAGTTGCGTCATCATGGGCTGATCTTCGCGATAGACAACTTCACTGATAAGCCCGGCTGTAGTGTTTTCCGTAGAGACACGCGCAATTTTACTTGCTGCGGATGAGAACGACGAAGAACGATGTGCATAGCCTGAAGTGTACATAATCAATCCAGCCCCTGTGAGTTACTGTATGGATGTGCAGTACATCCAGTGACAACAAAGATCAACCCTATTTTCGGAAAGAGCCTCGCAAATTTTGTCGTTGGTGACGGGAAAACATAAATTAATCTTGCCCCTTAAGAATAAGTTGCCTATTTTCGTAGTTAACGGATCCGTTAATGTGAATCATTCTTTTATGTTATGATTTTAAAAGGAATTTTATGAAAAGCCTCTCCTATAAGCGGATCTATAAATCACAAGAATACCTGGCAACGTTGGGCACAATTGAATACCGATCATTGTTTGGCAGTTACAGCCTGACCGTTGACGACACGGTGTTTGCGATGGTTTCTGATGGTGAGTTGTATCTTCGGGCTTGTGAGCAAAGTGCACAGTACTGTGTAAAACATCCGCCTGTCTGGCTGACATATAAAAAGTGTGGCCGATCCGTTACCCTCAATTACTATCGGGTTGATGAAAGTCTATGGCGAAATCAACTGAAGCTGGTGCGTCTGTCGAAATATTCTCTCGATGCAGCGCTGAAAGAGAAAAGCACGCGCAATACCCGGGAAAGACTGAAAGATTTGCCCAATATGTCTTTTCATCTGGAAGCGATTCTCGGGGAGGTGGGGATTAAGGATGTACGGGCGTTACGTATACTTGGGGCAAAAATGTGTTGGTTGCGACTGCGGCAGCAAAACAGTCTGGTGACAGAAAAGATTCTGTTTATGCTTGAAGGTGCCATTATCGGCATTCATGAAGCTGCGCTCCCGGTGGCACGCCGCCAGGAGCTTGCAGAATGGGCTGACTCTCTTACGCCGAAACAGGAGTTTCCTGCGGAGCTTGAGTAATCTGGCGTTGCAGACGACCAATCTCTGGCAGTAATGCAATCAATAACCCAACTTGTTGTACGACCAGAGGTTCTTTGCTATCTGCCCGTGGTTCAAGTTGCTGCATCCGCTGTTTCAGGCCAGCTAATGCCTGATTGACGCGTTCTTCATCAGCAGGTTGATGATGTAACGCGTCATCAACATAGCAAACTGCGTCATCAAGAAACGCCAGAATTTCAGGATTAGTTAACTGCTCCCGGTGAGCACCGAGGGCTGAGATATAGCTGGTAAACGTATGGTTAAGGCACAGCAAGCGAAACGCGGCTTCGCGAATTTGCGGGGTAACGTTCGGTTCGCTGGACATATTTGATACCACAGACGCCAGTTCAGCATCACGGTTGTGTGCATCGCGGCGGGCAATACGATACGCCAGACGGTTATCACGCCCCTGATGGTATTGCTCCAGTATGGCATCGAGATAGCGACAGTTGGCCTCTGTGGCGCGTTCGAGCATTCGCGGCAGATTGCGAAACTTCCAGTCGGGCCAGATGTAGCTCACTGCCGCCCACGCAATGGCACAACCAATCAGCGTATCGATTACGCGAGGTAACGCTACTTCAAAACCTTCACCCAGTAAGTTAAAACACAGTAGCACCAAAAGTGTGATGAACATCGTTGCATGAGCGTATTGCACGTTACGGAAGGCAAAAAAGAGCACGCCGGTAATAACCAGCAGCACCAGCTGCCCTTCCAGTGATGGCACAAACCACAGCACAGGAATGCCAATCGCGATACCTACCAGCGTACCAATAATCCTTAACTTCAGGCGGTGGCGCGTGGCGTTATAGTTTGGCTGGCAGACAAACAAACTTGTCAGCAAGATCCAATACCCGTGATGCATTCCGGTTATTTGAATGATGGCGTAGCCGAAGCACAACACCAGCGACATTCTTACCGCATGACGGAAGAGGGCGGATTCCGGCGTGAAGTGACGGCTAAGACGCAGCCAGATATCACTCAATCCGTGCGGGCTGTCATCAGCGAGCTCATTTTCGTCATTATTACGGGGTAGTGCCTGGGCCTGTTCTGATTCAATTGTTGCCAGTTGGGCATCAATGGCGCGTAAATTGTTCAGCAAAAATCCCAGTGTTTTGAGTAAATCGGCGGGTGCGCCGTTATCGCGTATCCGCTCCAGCGCAGCATCAATATGCGTAAAAGCGCGCTCAAAATGCGGATCATGTTGATAAGACTGACGCAACAAAATACAGCGTGACAGTTGCTGGCACGCCTGGCCCTGCATCGACATCAGCCGCTGAAAACGGAACAGCACGTCGCTGTGGCGAAAATGTTCACGCAATGTTTGATACTGAATATGAGAAGAGCTGGCACGCTCGTGAATATCCTGTGCGACAAAGTAATAATGCAGCGTGCGACGCGTTCCCCGTTGACCACGATCGCCACGTAAGCGGGTCAGCAGCGAGAGTTTCGTCTGATTCAATGTCGCCATCAGCTGACCGTTGGCGAGAGCCAAATCGTACAGCGGTGCCTGGCTTTCATCTTCAATATCAGGATCAAACATGCGCGACTTGAGCTCAAGATAACGCGCCAGTTGTTCATAGCAACGCGCCAGGTTGTCCTGCAGCGGGCGGACCGGGAACAGCAGATGACCAATAAGTGTCAGGACGTTGTACCAGACGGCACCGGCCAGCAGATACATCGGCTGCTGATACCAGTGCTCATACAGTGATGTTCCCAACATAGTGTAAATGGCGATCAGCAATGCACCGAAGGCAATTGTTGCATAGCGTTGACCCAGACCGCCGAGCAAAATGAAGCCGCTGGTAGAGAGCGTTAAGCCAATCGCAAATAGCCAGGGCCAGGGAAACAGCAATTCTACTGAGGCCGAGGCGATAAAAAAGCAGAACAGCGTAATGATGAGGTTACGCAAACGTCCCGCCAGTCGGTCATCGAGATCGGTCAGCGCCGCTGCCACCATCCCCAGCGTTAGCGGAATCGTCAGTTTTACATCACCCAGCCACCACGGAAACGCTGTGGTTCCACAAAGCGCAATAAAAATACGCGCGTAATACAGCCAGGCGCTGTTCCAAGTATAGCGTTTGAGCAAAGGACTTAGCATAAAGGCCATATTAGTGGATTATTCAAAACGACGACGTGCATTGGCTTCACGCGCAGCTTGCGCTGTTTCTACCGATACCACGCGACGACCAACCGGCCATAGTGCAATAGCGGCAATTTTAAAGTTCGCAATGCCGACAGGAATGCCAATGATTGAAATACATTGTGCGATGCCCGTTGCAATGTGCATCAGGCATAACCACCAGCCAAAGAAAATCAGCCAGAAAATATTCAATACCGTACCGCCAGTATTCAGCAACACATTTTTGCCAGCCGGGTTCAGTTCATCGACATGAATAGCTTCATTGCCATAAGGCACCAGAGACAGTTTAGTGATCTCCCAGCAGGATCGTGTCAGCGGTAAGGTAAAAATCAGCACAATACTGACCAGAGTCGCCAACAGCCAGCCCAGAGTGGTGGCAAATCCGCCAAGCACAAAGTTCAGAATGTTCAAAACGGTACGCATAAAACCTCGCTTTACTGTGGTTTTCAGTAATGGGCGGCAATTGTAACGTTTTTTTGGGCTGGAGCACGTTTTCTCTGACGGTTACACTGATAAGAAATAATTTCGTGTGGATCTACAGAGTCATGGAACTGAAAGCGACAACGCTTGGAAAACGTCTGGCACAGCACCCTTACGATCGGGCGGTGATCCTCAATGCCGGGATTAAAGTCTCCGGCGATCGCCACGAATACCTTATTCCTTTCAATCAATTACTGGCGATTCACTGTAAGCGCGGTCTGGTATGGGGCGAGCTGGAATTTGTACTGCCGGACGAAAAAGTGGTGCGTCTGCACGGCACAGAATGGGGCGAGACGCAGCGTTTTTACCATCATCTTGATGCTCACTGGCGGCGGTGGAGTGGCGAGATGAGCGAAATTGCGTCTGGTGTTTTACGCCAGCAACTGGATTTGATTGCCACGCGCACTGGAGAAAATAAATGGCTGACGCGTGAGCAAACCTCTGACGTTCAGCAACAAATCCGCCAGGCTTTGTCGGCGTTGCCGTTGCCGGTTAACCGACTGGAAGAATTCGATAACTGCCGTGAGGCGTGGCGTAAATGTCAGGCTTGGTTGAAAGATATTGAAAGCGCTCGGTTGCAGCATAACCAGGCGTATACCGAAGCCATGCTTACCGAGTATGCGGATTTTTTCCGCCAGGTCGAGTCTTCACCGCTGAATCCGGCGCAGGCCCGGGCAGTCGTTAATGGCGAGCATTCTCTGTTAGTGCTGGCCGGTGCAGGAAGCGGAAAAACGTCGGTGCTGGTGGCCCGTGCAGGCTGGTTGCTGGCGCGTGGTGAAGCGTCCCCTGAGCAAATTTTATTGCTGGCGTTTGGTCGCAAAGCCGCTGAAGAGATGGACGAGCGGATTCGCGAACGGCTACATACCGAAGACATTACCGCACGCACGTTTCATGCGCTGGCGCTGCATATTATTCAGCAGGGCAGCAAAAAAGTTCCGATAGTCAGCAAACTGGAAAATGATACCGCTGCCCGTCATGAACTCTTTATTGCTGAGTGGCGCAAGCAATGCAGCGAAAAGAAAGCGCAGGCGAAGGGCTGGCGGCAATGGCTGACGGAAGAAATGCAGTGGTCAGTGCCAGAAGGTAACTTCTGGGATGATGAAAAATTACAGCGTCGCCTTGCCTCTCGCCTCGATCGCTGGGTAAGTCTGATGCGGATGCACGGTGGTGCACAGGCAGAAATGATTGCCAGTGCACCCGAAGAGATTCGCGATCTGTTCAGTAAACGTATCAAGTTGATGGCCCCGTTATTAAAAGCCTGGAAAGGTGCGCTGAAGGCAGAAAACGCTGTCGATTTTTCGGGCCTTATTCATCAGGCGATTGTGATTCTGGAGAAAGGCCGCTTTATCAGCCCGTGGAAGCATATTCTGGTTGATGAATTTCAGGATATCTCGCCGCAGCGCGCAGCGTTGTTAGCGGCATTACGCAAGCAAAACAGTCAGACGACGTTGTTCGCCGTTGGTGATGACTGGCAGGCGATTTACCGATTCAGCGGTGCGCAAATGTCGCTCACCACCGCTTTCCATGAAAACTTTGGTGAAGGCGATCGCTGTGATTTAGACACGACTTACCGTTTTAACAGTCGTATCGGTGAGGTGGCAAACCGGTTTATTCAGCAGAACCCAGGCCAGCTGAAAAAGCCGCTAAACAGCTTAACCAATGGAGACAAAAAAGCTGTCACGTTATTGGATGAGAGTCAACTTGACGCTTTGCTGGATAAGCTCTCTGGTTATGCCAAACCGGAAGAGCGCATTCTGATCCTGGCGCGTTACCATCACATGAGGCCTGCCAGCCTGGAAAAAGCGGCAACACGCTGGCCGAAGTTGCAAATCGACTTTATGACCATTCATGCCAGCAAAGGGCAACAGGCGGATTACGTCATCATCGTTGGCTTGCAGGAGGGGAGTGATGGTTTTCCGGCTGCGGCGCGGGAGTCGATTATGGAAGAGGCGCTACTGCCACCGGTTGAGGATTTCCCGGACGCTGAAGAACGGCGTTTAATGTACGTGGCGCTGACCCGGGCACGCCATCGGGTATGGGCACTGTTTAACAAAGAGAATCCCTCTCCCTTTGTGGAAATACTGAAAAATCTGGATGTGCCGGTGGCGAGAAAACCGTAAGAAACAGGTGGCGTTTGCCACCTGTGCAATATTACTTCAGACGGTCAGCGAGATAACGCTGATAATCGGGGATAAGAATATCGACCGCGTCGTTGAAATGCGGCGACTGGATAATGAAGTCTGCCGTTGCCACGTTGGTGGCGACCGGAATGTTCCATACCGTCGCCAGACGCAGCAAGGCTTTCACGTCAGGATCGTGCGGCACGGCATTTAGTGGATCCCAGAAGAAAATCAATACATCAATTTTCCCTTCTGAGATCAATGCGCCAACCTGCTGGTCACCCCCCATTGGGCCACTCAACATCGCGTTGACGTTCATGCCGGTCGCGCGGGAAATCAAGTTACCGGTAGTGCCTGTTGCATACAGTACGTGTTGTTCCAGTAACGGTTGATGCCGTTCCACCCAGCTCATCAGCATTTGTTTGCAGTGATCGTGTGCCACCAGCGCAATATGTTTCCGCGCAGGTAAAGTGCGAGTCGTCAGTTCCATAATGTACATCCGTAGTTAACTTTCCTACAGATTACTGTAAGCACTTATCGCTGCAAGATAAAGACCGAAAAAGCCTGCGCACAGGCACAAAAATCTCAGGAAGATGGTTGTTTTTCCGCCCATTGCAGGAAAGTATTTCGCGTTTGTGGGTCAGCCAGTTTAAACCAATACTTCAGCCGTTGTTCTGTGAGCACCTGAGACTGCGGTGGAATAGCATCCAGCTCGGAAACACCCGAAAGCAGCGTACTGTCATCTGCCATCATCGTGGCAAATTGCGGTAGTGAAGCGCGTTTCGCGGATTTGTTATAGCGTTCAACCTCGACCTCATAATCAATCGTTTTTGCCGTTGAGGTAATGGCGAGAATATCCAGCTTTACCGGAATCGGCGTCGCATCGCCATCCAACAATTCAAGGCGCGGCGCGGCATCAAAATGGTTAGCTTCCCGCTCATTCTCCAGGCGAGGCAGGCGAAAATTGACCTGGTTGATGAGCTGGGTATTAAAACTGACCACCAGCGGTGGGGAGATATACAGCCGTTCTTCACTATTGGAAAGATGAATCGTCTTCTCAACGCGAAACACTAACTGATGCGGTCCATTGTCCAGTTCAATGCTGTCCGCACCGCGCAGCAGAGAGCTGGAAACCTTTTTGCCGTCGAGTACCAGAAGATCGACATCGGTTGAAAGCCGCAGCGTGGTGGCAAAAACGGATACCGGCAAACATAATGCAATCAAGGTGGTCACGATGCCGGTTTTCATAGGTAGCTCCTGTCAAAAGACCGCCCGAATAATAATGTGTCAAAATTTTTCTTTAATCATACTTACTAACATATAGACATATTTCCCGCTTTTGCTCTCATTCATTCGTATTAGCTGCATGGTTGGCATGTCGGCTTTGTCGTACACTTTGTTAAACAGTCTGGAGGAAATAATGAAAGAAACCGATATTGCAGGCATTTTAACGTCCACTCACACCATTGCGCTGGTGGGGGCAAGCGACAAACCCGATCGCCCCAGCTATCGCGTGATGAAATATCTACTCGACCAGGGGTATCACGTCATTCCGGTTTCGCCAAAAGTTGCCGGCAAAACGCTGCTGGGCCAGCAGGGGTATGGCACGCTGGCAGACGTTCCGGAAAAGGTCGATATGGTCGATGTTTTCCGTAATTCAGAAGCGGCGTGGGGCGTGGCACAGGAAGCTATTGCCATTGGCGCGAAAACCCTCTGGATGCAACTGGGGGTGATTAATGAGCAAGCGGCAGTACTGGCACGGGATGCCGGGTTAAATGTGGTGATGGATCGCTGCCCGGCTATTGAGATCCCTCGCCTGGGTCTGGCCAAATAAAAAATCCCCGGAAGGCAAAAACCTTCCGGGGATTTGTTCAGGGATTAGTTACGCAGACGCGGGGCCTGGAGTTGTTTGCGGATGGTCTGCGCCAGCTCATCCATGGATGGCTGTTCAGGATGTTCATCCTGCAATTCGCTACTTAGCTGGGCTTCAGCCAGGTAGGTATGAACCGGTAGGCCGTTATCGTCCTCCATCACCACGTGATACCACGGAGCGGCGCGAAGCTCGTCATTCACCGCCAGCTCATCAGGCGACGGTTCAGAGAGCGAATAAACCGGGTCGATATCCACGACCACTCCGAGATAACCTAACAGGGAATGGCGGACCTGCTGGCCGATACCGAATTTGCTGGCAATCATAGTCACCTCCCGGGAAATCTTTACCTTTGATATAAGGGTAAAATTCCACATTTCAAGTTACATGACGCGACAGGCAAACCCTTTCAGATATAGCCCTTCCGGGTAGGTAGCGATCACCGGATGATCGGCTGCCTGACGGAACTGCTCTATAAATTGTACATCACGACCGGCATCAATTGCGGCATCCGCGATGATTTTCTGAAATAAATCGCTGGTCATCAGACCGGAACAGGAGAAAGTCAGGAGAATACCGCCTTCATTCAGCAACTGAATCGCCAGCATGTTGATGTCTTTATAACCACGACACGCGCCCATCAACTGGCTTTTATTCTCAACAAACTTCGGCGGGTCCATCACGATAACGTCAAATTTTTCACCGCGATCGCGATAAGTACGCAGCAATTTAAAGACATCATCACGGACAAACTCAGCCTTGCTCAGATCCAGTTTGTTCAGCTCAACGTTCTGCCGTGCAATATCCAGCGCTTCCTGGGAGGTATCAACGCTGACAACCTGGCTGCAACCGCCCATCAGTGCCGATACGGCGAAACCACCGGTATAGGAGAAACAGTTCAGCACACGTTTATTTTCAACGTAGCGGCGGGTAGCCAGGCGGCTGTCTCGCTGGTCCAGATAGTAGCCCGTTTTGTGTCCGTGCTGAATATCCACCAGCAGCTTCATGCCGTGTTCTTCAATCGGCAGCAGGGCAGGCGGCAACTCGCCGGTGACGAGGCCCTGGGTCAGCTCCATCCCTTCTTTTTTACGTACCGCAACATCGCTGCGATCGTAAATCGCACATTCCGGGTACAGCGTTTGCAGGGCACTAATTAATGCCGCGCGCTGATATTCTGCGCCAGCACTCAGCAGTTGCAGCACCAGAAAATTACCGAAACGATCGATAGTAATACCCGGCAGGCCATCAGATTCTCCGGCGATTAAACGATAGCTGTCGAGGCCATCTTTTTGCGCCAGCCAGTCACGCCATTTTTGTGCTTGTTGCAAACGGCGGGAAAAAAAAGCAATGTCGATAGACTCAGACGGGTCAAACGTCCAGACGCGCGCCCGGATTTGCGAAGCTGGCGAATAAGCGCCGCGTGCTAACCATTTTCCCTGATGATCAACAATATCGATGGTTTCACCGAGGCTGGCTTTACCTTCCATGCGGGCAACGGCCCCGGAAAAGACCCACGGATGGCGACGAAGTAATGATTTTTCGCGCCCTTTGGCTAACACTAAACGTACACTCATAATTTACTTTTCTGTCGATGCAAAGAAATGGGCGTCATTGTCCGGAGTTTTCCATGGATTTGCAACGCGTCCATTAAGGATAAGGAGAGCAGCAATGTCGAAAGTCTGCATAATTGCCTGGATTTACGGGCGAGTTCAGGGCGTAGGATTTCGCTACACCACACAGTACGAAGCGAAAAGACTGGGCTTAACCGGGTACGCCAAAAATCTTGACGATGGCAGCGTGGAAGTGGTTGCCTGCGGTGAAGAAGGGCAGGTAGAAAAATTAATGCAGTGGTTAAAGAGTGGCGGCCCGCGTTCTGCGCGTGTAGAACGGGTGCTCAGCGAGCCGCATCATCCCTCGGGGGAATTAACCGATTTTCGTATCCGTTAAATACATTTTACCGGTTTTGGCAGGCCAGCAATTTTGGTGGCTTGCTTAGCCGGGCCTTTCGGGAACAGTCGGTATAAATAGCGGCTGTTACCTTTTTCTTCACCAAATTTATTCGCCATCGCTTTTACCAGCATACGAATCGCCGGAGACGTATTAAATTCCAGGTAGAAGTCACGTACAAAACGCACCACTTCCCAGTGTTCTGGCGACAGCGAAATCCCTTCGTTCTCTGCAATCACCACTGCCAGCGGTTCACTCCACTGGCTGCTTTCTTTGAGATAGCCTTCGGTATCCGTTTCTATCTCTTTACCTTCGAAGATCAGCATAATTATTACTACCTTAATCAGACTGGCGGCAGTGTAACAAAAAACAAAGCCCCGCATAAAGCGAGGCTATGAAAGTGTTAGCGGGTGAGATTAATCGCGGCTGGCGAAGCCCAGAATGCTCAGCAGGCTGACGAAGATGTTGTACAGCGAAACATACAGGCTAACCGTGGCACGAATATAGTTCGTTTCACCGCCATGAATGATGTTGCTGGTTTCAAACAAGATAGCGCCAGAGGAGATCAGAATGAAGACCGCGCTGATCGCCAGATGCAGAGCAGGCAGTTGCAGGAAGATATTAGCAACCATACCAATCAGTACCACCACAATACCCGCCATCAGCATACCGCCGAGGAACGACATATCTTTGCGGGTGGTCAGCACATATGCAGAGCAGCAGAAGAACACTAACGCCGTTCCGCCCAGTGCCATAGCGATTACGTCACCCATTCCGGCAGACAGATAGGTGTTCAGAATTGGTCCGAGGATATAACCCAGAAAACCGGTAAAGGCGAATGCGGAGATAATCCCGGTCGGCTTATTCGCCGTTTTATAGGTCAGGAACATCAAACCATACATACCCACCAGCGTCAGAATCAGACCCGGAGATGGCAGCATCAGCACCGTACTGGCAGTTGCGGTAATCGCCGAAAAGGCCAGCGTCAGGCTCAGCAGAAAATAGGTATTACGCAGCACCTTATGGGTGCTAAGCAGTGATGTACGGTCATGTGAAGAACTAACAATACGATCCATTGAGTCACTCTCTATGACAGATGTAATTAATTAAGCAGCATAATGATAATGCGTAAGGGCACCCAGAAGTTTTACCCATCTTTACGCATTTGATCTGGAACAGGTTTAACAGCGGATTATCAGGTCATTAAGCAAATATAACGCCCTGAGAATTCCGACAGGCAAAAGAAAAAGGGGTTAGCATTTAGCTAACCCCTTATCTTATTTGGCGGAAGCGCAGAGATTCGAACTCTGGAACCCTTTCGGGTCGCCGGTTTTCAAGACCGGTGCCTTCAACCGCTCGGCCACACTTCCGGAATGACGCGCACTATAAACATCCCGATGCGGCGTGTAAACCCCTAATTTGTTTGTTTGCCTGAAAAACAGCCAAAAGTGCATTGATAGCGTGAAATAACAGCAGATTGATCATTTCATCACCATGAATTCCTTCTCTTTTACTCGTTTAGCAACCGGCTAAACATCCCCATCGCCCGGCTAAAGAAAAATAGGTCCATTTTTATCGCTAAAAGATAAATCCACACAGTTTGTGTTGTTTTGTGCAAAAGTTTCACTACGCTTTATTAACAATACTTTCTGGCGACGTGTGCCAGTGCAGAAGGATGAGCTTTCGTTTTCAGCATCTCACGTGAAGCGATGGTTTGCCTTGCTACAGGGACGTCGCTTGCCGACCATAAGCGCCCGGTGTCCTGCCGGTGTTGCTAGGAGAAGAGACGTGCGATATGAATAACGAGGAAACATTTTACCAGGCCATGCGGCGTCAGGGCGTTACCCGGCGCAGCTTTCTCAAATATTGTAGTCTGGCTGCCACGTCGCTGGGATTAGGCGCGGGAATGGCACCAAAGATTGCCTGGGCGCTGGAGAACAAACCGCGCATTCCGGTGGTATGGATCCACGGTCTGGAATGTACCTGCTGTACCGAATCTTTTATCCGCTCCGCTCACCCACTGACGAAGGACGTCATCCTTTCCCTGATTTCCCTCTATTACGACGATACCCTGATGGCTGCCGCCGGAACCCAGGCGGAAGAAGTCTTTGAAGACATCATCACGCAATATAATGGCAAATATATCCTCGCAGTAGAAGGTAATCCGCCGCTGGGCGAGCAGGGGATGTTCTGTATCAGCAGCGGTCGACCGTTTATTGAGAAACTCAAACGTGCCGCTGCCGGAGCCAGCGCGATTATCGCCTGGGGAACCTGCGCGTCCTGGGGCTGCGTGCAGGCCGCGCGACCTAATCCGACACAGGCAACGCCTATCGACAAAGTCATCACCGACAAACCCATTATCAAAGTACCTAGCTGCCCGCCGATCCCGGATGTGATGAGCGCCATCATTACTTACATGGTGACCTTTGATCGCTTGCCAGATGTCGACAGAATGGGTCGTCCACTGATGTTTTATGGTCAGCGTATCCACGATAAATGCTATCGCCGCGCTCACTTCGACGCCGGAGAGTTCGTCCAGAGTTGGGATGATGACGCTGCCCGCAAAGGTTATTGCCTGTACAAAATGGGCTGCAAAGGGCCTACCACCTATAACGCCTGTTCCTCCACACGCTGGAATGATGGCGTTTCTTTCCCAATCCAGTCTGGTCACGGCTGCCTGGGCTGTGCGGAAAATGGTTTCTGGGATCGCGGTTCGTTCTACAGCCGCGTGGTCGATATTCCGCAAATGGGTACTCATTCCACCGCCGATACCGTCGGTTTAACCGCGCTTGGCGTGGTGGCAGCAGCTGTTGGTGTGCACGCAGTTGCCAGCGCCGTTGACCAACGCAGACGTCATAACCAGCAACCTACAGAAACCGAACATCAGCCAGGCAATGAGGATAAACAGGCATGAGCACTCAGTACGAAACTCAGGGATACACCATCAATAATGCCGGACGCCGCCTGGTGGTCGACCCGATTACGCGCATCGAAGGCCACATGCGCTGCGAAGTGAATATTAACGATCAGAATGTGATCACCAATGCCGTCTCCTGCGGCACCATGTTTCGCGGGCTGGAGATCATCCTGCAAGGGCGCGACCCGCGCGATGCGTGGGCGTTCGTTGAACGTATCTGCGGCGTCTGTACTGGCGTACACGCCCTGGCTTCGGTTTACGCCATCGAAGATGCCATCGGTATTAAAGTGCCGGACAACGCCAATATCATCCGCAACATTATGCTGACAACGCTCTGGTGCCACGATCATCTGGTGCACTTCTATCAGCTTGCCGGGATGGACTGGATCGACGTGTTAGATGCGCTGAAAGCCGACCCGCGAAAAACCTCCGAACTGGCGCAAAGTCTCTCCTCTTGGCCGAAATCATCCCCTAGCTATTTCTTCGACGTACAAAATCGCCTGAAGAAATTCGTTGAAGGCGGGCAGTTGGGGATCTTCCGCAATGGCTACTGGGGGCACCCGCAGTACAAATTGCCGCTAGAAGCCAACCTGATGGGCTTTGCCCACTATCTCGAAGCTCTCGATTTCCAACGTGAAATTGTCAAAATTCACGCGGTCTTTGGCGGTAAAAACCCGCATCCAAACTGGATTGTCGGCGGGATGCCTTGCGCCATTAACATTGACGAAAGCGGCGCGGTCGGGGCGGTCAATATGGAACGCCTGAACCTGGTGCAGTCGATTATCACCCGCACGGCAGACTTCATTAACAACGTGATGATCCCCGACGCCTTAGCCATCGGTCAGTTCAACAAACCGTGGAGCGAAATCGGCACGGGTCTTTCTGATAAATGTGTCCTCAGCTACGGCGCATTCCCGGATATTGCCAACGACTTTGGTGAGAAAAGTCTGCTGATGCCTGGCGGCGCGGTGATTAACGGCGACTTCAACAATGTGCTGCCAGTGGATTTGGTTGATCCGCAGCAGGTGCAGGAGTTTGTCGATCACGCCTGGTATCGTTATCCCAACGATCAGGTCGGGCGTCATCCATTCGATGGCATTACCGACCCGTGGTACAACCCCGGCGATGTCAAAGGCAGCGATACCAACATTCAGCAGCTGAATGAACAGGAACGCTACTCGTGGATCAAAGCGCCACGCTGGCGCGGTAACGCGATGGAAGTGGGGCCGCTGGCACGCACGTTAATCGCTTATCACAAAGGCGATGCTGCGACCGTTGAGTCGGTCGATCGCATGATGTCGGCGTTGAACCTGCCGCTTTCCGGTATCCAGTCAACGTTGGGCCGCAGGTAAGTTGCAGTATTTCTTCGACAAGCTGATGACCAACCTGAAAAATGGCAATCTCGCCACTGCTTCCACTGAAAAATGGGAACCTGCAACCTGGCCGACAGAGTGCCGTGGCGTCGGCTTTACCGAAGCGCCGCGCGGAGCGTTAGGCCACTGGGCCGCCATTCGCGATGGCAAGATTGATCTCTACCAGTGCGTGGTGCCGACCACCTGGAACGCCAGCCCGCGCGATCCCAAAGGGCAGATTGGCGCTTATGAAGCGGCGCTGATGAACACCAAAATGGCGATCCCCGAGCAACCGCTGGAGATCCTGCGTACTCTGCACAGCTTTGATCCGTGCCTCGCCTGTTCAACTCATGTGCTGGGCGACGACGGTAGCGAGCTGATCTCCGTGCAGGTGCGTTAACAGCGAAGGAGAATCATCATGCAACAGAAAAGCGACAACATTGTCAGCCACTATGTCTTTGAAGCACCAGTTCGTATCTGGCACTGGCTGACGGTGTTATGCATGGCGGTGTTGATGGTCACCGGTTACTTTATCGGCAAGCCGCTACCTTCCGTCAGTGGCGAGGCGACGTATCTGTTCTATATGGGTTACATCAGGTTAATTCACTTCAGCGCCGGGATGATTTTTACCGTGGTCTTGCTGATGCGGATCTACTGGGCTTTTGTTGGCAATCGTTACTCCCGCGAGCTGTTTATCGTGCCGGTATGGCGTAAAAGCTGGTGGCAGGGCGTGTGGTATGAAATCCGCTGGTATCTGTTTCTGGCAAAACGTCCGAGTGCCGATATAGGCCATAACCCCATCGCCCAGGCGGCGATGTTCGGCTATTTCCTGATGTCGGTCTTTATGATCATCACCGGTTTTGCGCTGTACAGCGAACACAGCCAGTACGCTATTTTTGCGCCGTTCCGTTATGTGGTGGAATTTTTCTACTGGACGGGTGGCAACTCAATGGACATTCACAGCTGGCATCGGCTGGGGATGTGGCTGATTGGGGCGTTTGTGATCGGTCATGTCTACATGGCGCTGCGTGAAGACATCATGTCCGACGACACGGTGATCTCCACCATGGTCAACGGCTACCGTAGCCACAAATTTGGCAAAATAAGTAACAAGGAGCGTTCATGAGCGAGCAACGCGTGGTGGTCATGGGGCTGGGCAACCTGCTGTGGGCCGATGAAGGCTTCGGCGTGCGGGTGGCGGAACGGCTGTATGCCCATTACCACTGGCCCGAGTATGTGGAGATTGTCGATGGCGGTACTCAGGGACTGAACTTGCTGGGGTATGTCGAAAGCGCCAGCCATCTGTTGATTCTCGATGCCATTGACTACGGGCTGGAACCTGGAAGGCTGCGAACCTATGCCGGAGAACGCATTCCGGCCTATCTCAGCGCGAAGAAAATGAGCCTGCATCAGAACAGTTTCTCCGAAGTGCTGGCGCTGGCAGATATCCGCGGACATCTGCCAGCACATATTGCCCTCGTCGGGCTGCAACCCGCGATGCTCGACGACTACGGCGGCAGCCTGAGCGAACTGGCACGGGAGCAACTGCCCGCTGCGGAACAATCGGCGCTGGCGCAGTTGGCTGCGTGGGGAAGTGTGCCGCAACCGGCTAATGAATCGCGTTGTCTCAATTATGACTGTCTGTCGATGGAAAATTACGAAGGCGTTCGCTTGCGCCAGTACCGGATGACACAGGAGGAGCAGGGATGAGCAACGACACGCCATTTGATGCGTTGTGGCAACGAATGCTGGCGCGCGGCTGGACGCCGGTCAGTGAATCCCGTCTTGACGACTGGCTTACGCAAGCGCCAGACGGCGTGGTGTTATTAAGCAGTGACCCGAAACGCACGCCAGAGGTCAGCGATAATCCGGTAATGATTGGCGAATTACTGCACGAGTTTCCCGACTATACATGGCAGGTGGCGATTGCTGACCTTGAGCAGAGCGAAGCCATCGGCGATCGCTTTGGCGCCTTTCGCTTTCCTGCCACTTTAGTGTTTACCGGCGGAAACTATCGCGGCGTGCTGAATGGTATTCACCCGTGGGCGGAACTGATAAACCTGATGCGCGGGCTTGTCGAACCGCAGCAGGAGCGTGCCTCATGAGCGAAACTTTTTTCCATCTGCTGGGGCCAGGAACGCAACCGAACGATGACAGTTTCAGCATGAATCCACTGCCGATCACCTGTCAGGTGAATGATGAACCGAGTATGGCGGCCTTGGAGCAATGTGCTCACAGCCCGCAGGTGATTGCGCTGTTAAACGAGTTACAACATCAACTAAGCGAACGCCAGCCGCCGTTGGGCGAGGTGCTGGCAGTCGATCTGTTAAATCTCAACGCCGACGATCGTCACTTTATCAATACGCTTCTCGGGGAAGGGGAAGTGTCAGTGCGCATTCAGCAGGCTGACGACAGTAAAAGTGAAATACAGGAGGCGATCTTCTGCGGATTATGGCGGGTGCGCAGACGTCGCGGCGAAAAGTTGCTGGAGGACAAACTGGAGGCTGGCTGCGCGCCGCTGGCGTTGTGGCAGGCGGCAACGCAAAATCTCTTGCCGACAGATTCGCTGTTACCGCCGCCCATTGATGGCCTGATGAATGGCCTACCGTTGGCGCATGAGTTACTGGCACATGTACGTAACCCCGACGCGCAGCCGCACAGCATTAATCTGACGCAATTACCCATCAGCGAGGCTGATCGGCTTTTTCTCTCACGTCTCTGTGGGCCGGGAAATATTCAGATTCGTACCATTGGCTATGGCGAGAGCTATATCAACTCCACGGGGTTACGCCATGTCTGGCATTTACGCTGTACGGACACCTTAAAAGGCCCGTTACTGGAAAGTTATGAAATCTGCCCAATACCGGAAGTGGTGCTGGCAGCGCCAGAAGATTTGGTCGACTCTGCGCAGCGGCTTAGCGAGGTATGTCAGTGGCTGGCGGAAGCTGCACCGACGTAAAAAGACGGTAAGTATCGCTTTCAGTCTTATGAATATCGCAATCGGCGAATACCTCTGGTCGTAGAGTTTCAGGATAAAGAGGGAGATCTAACATTATCGGGTTATTTTTCTCTCTTCGCCTACAGGAGTGCGCATGTGGGATGTCATTGATTTATCGCGCTGGCAGTTTGCTCTGACCGCGCTGTATCACTTTTTATTTGTACCCCTTACCCTGGGGCTGATTTTTTTGCTGGCTATCATGGAAACCATTTACGTGGTCACCGGCAAAACAATCTACCGCGATATGACGCGCTTCTGGGGTAAGCTCTTCGGTATCAATTTTGCTCTTGGCGTGGCTACCGGCCTGACCATGGAGTTTCAGTTTGGTACTAACTGGTCATTCTATTCCAACTATGTGGGCGATATTTTTGGCGCACCACTGGCGATGGAAGCATTAATGGCCTTCTTCCTCGAATCCACCTTTGTCGGGCTGTTCTTCTTCGGCTGGCAACGGCTGAATAAATACCAGCACCTGCTGGTGACGTGGCTGGTGGCGTTCGGTTCAAATCTCTCTGCATTGTGGATATTGAATGCCAACGGTTGGATGCAATACCCGACCGGTGCGCATTTTGATATCGACACCCTGCGTATGGAGATGACCAGCTTCAGCGAGCTGGTCTTTAACCCGGTCAGCCAGGTGAAATTTGTGCACACCGTCATGGCGGGCTACGTGACCGGGGCCATGTTTATTATGGCGATCAGCGCCTGGTATTTACTGCGCGGACGGGAGCGCGATGTCGCATTACGCTCGTTTGCCATCGGTTCCGTCTTCGGTACTCTGGCGATTATCGGTACCCTGCAACTCGGAGACAGTTCTGCGTATGAAGTCGCGCAAGTACAACCGGTAAAACTGGCGGCGATGGAAGGGGAGTGGCAAACGGAACCTGCTCCTGCACCGTTCCATGTGGTTGCCTGGCCGGAACAGGATCAAGAGCGTAACGCCTTTGCCATCAAAATTCCCGCGCTGCTAGGGATCCTCGCCACTCACTCATTAGATAAACCCGTGCCGGGTCTGAAGAATTTGATGGCTGAAACCTACCCACGCTTGCAACGCGGACGTATGGCCTGGCTGTTAATGCAGGAAATATCTCAAGGCAATCGTGAGCCGCATGTGTTGCAGGCATTCCGGGAGCTGGAAGGCGACCTTGGTTACGGCATGTTGCTCTCCCGCTATGCGCCGGATATGAATCATGTCACAGCCGCACAGTACCAGGCGGCGATGCGTGGCGCGATACCTCAGGTTGCGCCGGTATTCTGGAGTTTCCGCATCATGGTGGGCTGTGGTTCCCTGCTGCTACTGGTGATGCTGATTGCGCTTGTCCAGACGCTGCGTGGCAAAATCGACCAGCATCGCTGGGTGCTGAAAATGGCGCTCTGGAGTTTGCCGTTGCCGTGGATTGCGATTGAAGCCGGGTGGTTTATGACCGAGTTTGGTCGTCAGCCGTGGGCGATACAGGACATCTTACCGACATACTCCGCGCACTCCGCTTTAACCACAGGACAACTGGCTTTCTCACTGATCATGATCGTAGGTCTTTACACCCTGTTCTTAATCGCCGAAGTCTACCTGATGCAGAAATATGCCCGTCTGGGGCCGAGCGCGATGCAGAGTGAACAACCGACGCAGCAACAGGGGTAAAGGAGAAAATCATGTTTGATTATGAAACATTGCGCTTCATCTGGTGGCTGCTGATTGGCGTGATCCTGGTGGTCTTTATGATCTCCGACGGATTTGACATGGGGATCGGCTGTTTGCTGCCGCTGGTGGCGCGTAATGATGATGAACGCCGGATAGTGATTAATAGCGTTGGTGCGCACTGGGAAGGCAATCAGGTCTGGTTGATCCTCGCAGGTGGGGCATTATTTGCCGCCTGGCCCAGAGTGTATGCAGCGGCGTTTTCCGGCTTTTATGTGGCGATGATCCTGGTGCTGTGCTCGCTGTTCTTCCGTCCGCTGGCCTTTGATTATCGCGGAAAAATTGCCGATGCACGCTGGCGTAAAATGTGGGATGCCGGTCTGGTCATCGGCAGTCTGGTGCCGCCGGTAGTCTTCGGTATCGCCTTCGGCAACTTGTTGCTCGGCGTGCCGTTTGCCTTCACACCGCAATTACGCGTGGAGTATCTCGGCAGCTTCTGGCAACTGCTGACGCCATTCCCTTTATTGTGTGGTTTGCTCAGCCTTGGGATGGTGATTTTGCAAGGTGGCGTCTGGTTACAACTGAAAACTGTTGGTGTGATTCATCTGCGTTCACAGCTGGCGACTAAACGCGCTGCACTGTTGGTGATGCTGTGCTTTTTGCTGGCAGGTTACTGGCTGTGGGTCGGTATTGATGGCTTTGTACTGCTCGCCCAGGATGCTAACGGTCCTTCCAATCCGTTAATGAAACTGGTGGCAGTGCTACCTGGTGCCTGGATGAATAATTTCGTCGAATCGCCCGTTTTGTGGATCTTCCCGCTGCTGGGGTTCTTCTGCCCATTGCTGACGGTGATGGCGATTTATCGTGGTCGCCCGGGTTGGGGATTTTTGATGGCATCATTGATGCAATTTGGCGTGATTTTCACGGCAGGCATCACGCTGTTCCCCTTTGTCATGCCGTCAAGTGTGAGTCCAATCTCCAGCCTGACGTTGTGGGACAGCACTTCCAGTCAGCTGACGCTGAGCATTATGTTGGTAATCGTGCTGATATTTTTGCCCATTGTGTTGCTCTACACTCTCTGGAGCTACTACAAAATGTGGGGACGCATGACAACAGAAACTCTCCGCCGTAACGAAAACGAGTTGTACTAAGGAGCAGGAACATGTGGTATTTACTTTGGTTCGTCGGCATTTTGTTGATGTGTTCGCTCTCCACCCTTGTGTTGGTATGGCTGGACCTGCGTCTGAAAAGTTAACGAACGTAGGCCTGATGCGGCGCATTAGCATCGCATCAGGCAATCAATAATGTTAGATATGAAAAGCGGAAACATATCGATGAAAGCGATCTTAATCCCATTTTTATCTCTTCTGATTCCGTTAACCCCGCAATCTGCATTCGCTCAGAGTGAGCCGGAGCTGAAGCTGGAAAGTATGGTGATTGTCAGTCGTCATGGTGTGCGTGCTCCAACCAAGGCCACGCAACTGATGCAGGATGTCACCCCAGACGCATGGCCAACTTGGCCGGTAAAACTGGGTTGGCTGACACCGCGCGGTGGTGAGCTAATCGCCTATCTCGGACATTACCAACGCCAGCGTCTGGTAGCCGACGGATTGCTGGCGAAAAAGGGCTGCCCGCAGTCTGCTCAGGTCGCGATTATTGCTGATGTCGACGAGCGTACCCGTAAAACAGGCGAAGCCTTCGCCGCCGGGCTGGCACCTGACTGTGCAATAACCGTACATACCCAGGCAGATACGTCCAGTCCCGATCCGTTATTTAATCCTCTAAAAACTGGCGTTTGCCAACTGGATAACGCGAACGTGACTGACGCGATCCTTTGCAGGGCAGGAGGGTCAATTGCTGACTTTACCGGGCATCGGCAAACGGCGTTTCGCGAACTGGAACGGGTGCTTAATTTCCCGCAATCAAACTTGTGCCTTAACCGTGAGAAACAGGACGAAAGCTGTTCATTAACGCAGGCATTACCATCGGAACTCAAGGTGAGCGCCGACAATGTCTCATTAACCGGTGCGGTAAGCCTCGCATCAATGCTGACGGAGATATTTCTCCTGCAACAGGCACAAGGAATGCCGGAGCCGGGGTGGGGAAGGATCACCGATTCACACCAGTGGAACACCTTGCTAAGTTTGCATAACGCGCAATTTTATTTACTACAACGCACGCCGGAGGTTGCCCGCAGTCGCGCCACCCCGTTATTGGATTTGATCATGGCAGCGTTGACGCCCCATCCACCGCAAAAACAGGCGTATGGTGTGACATTACCCACTTCAGTGCTGTTTATTGCCGGACACGATACTAATCTGGCAAATCTCGGCGGCGCACTGGAGCTCAACTGGACGCTTCCAGGTCAGCCGGATAACACGCCGCCAGGTGGTGAACTGGTGTTTGAACGCTGGCGTCGGCTAAGCGATAACAGCCAGTGGATTCAGGTTTCGCTGGTCTTCCAGACTTTACAGCAGATGCGTGATAAAACGCCGCTGTCATTAAATACGCCGCCCGGAGAGGTGAAACTGACCCTGGCAGGATGTGAAGAGCGAAATGCGCAGGGCATGTGTTCGTTGGCAGGTTTTACGCAAATCGTGAATGAAGCACGCATACCGGCGTGCAGTTTGTAATGCATAAAAAAGAGCATTCAGTTACCTGAATGCTCTGAGGCTGATGACAAACGAAGAACTGTCTAATGCGTAGACCGGAAAAGGCGTTCACGCCGCATCCGGTCACTTTCAGTTTTACTCTTTCTCGGAGTAACTATAACCGTAATAGTTATAGCCGTAACTGTAAGCGGTGCTGGCGCGTTTAATCACACCATTGAGGATTGCGCCTTTAATATTAACGCCAGCCTGTTCCAGACGCTGCATTGACAAGCTCACCTCTTTGGCGGTGTTCAAGCCAAAACGCGCAACCAGCAGGCTGGTGCCGACAGAGCGTCCCACGACCGCAGCATCGCTCACCGCCAGC
>NZ_JBQZXE010000016.1:0-44120 GCF_053555855.1 Shigella sp. SIG3 | reverse complement strand
AATTTACGTACCGTTTAAACAAAGACAATACGTCTCTTTATTTCTCATAAAACCCCAATCCCTTACAGGGCTTATTGAAAAATTTAAAAATCACAAATTTCTCAATACTCGAAATGAGATCACATAAGAAATCAAAAAGCCTTCTCATCTATTTTAAGTTTTCCCAACGGAAAATAAGAGCTTTCATTAATACTGAACCACTTTACTGTTCTATTTGTTCAGGTATTGCATTACGGTGTGCTGAGATCCATCGGTGCATCCCTGTATCCCGCGATGAGACTAAAATAGTCGTGATGTAAGCTCGTATCAGATTCTTAGTGAATACCACATTTGTTATAATTAAGTGAAAAGATACATTGCTGATTTACATTATTTGGTTTACAAAATGTCATCACTTGCAGAGTTATCGCTGACAGATACCTTTAATCTCTTACTACTTTCGTGTTATTGCAATACAACCATCCGTAAAGCAGGGCTATTTTTAGCAGGAAATACTCAGGTGTCAACATTCGAACTCCAACTCTGAAATATTCATATAAATTAATGATTTTAATGATTTTTTCATTTCTTCGCGCCTAATAAAAGTATTCAAATTCAGATGATTTTTCTGCTCAACAGACACAAACAGGCAATAATACTCTCCAAAGCGAACAATATTTGGCATTACGATTTAATGCTTCATAATCACCAAATTATTTAACCATAAATTTTCTTATTTCTAACAAAATGATTGGTGTGTTGTTGGAGTTAAAATACATACATAATATTAACATCTGCCAACATTTCACTTTCCGCAAGACGGATGATTTCGAATCCTCATCCACGTTACCCTATCCCAAATATCTTTATTAATAGGCAGTAACGAACACTGTTATAGCAAGATTAACTTATTAACCTAACGGCATCTTTTATGTAACAAGTGGAGATAAATTGCTTAAAATTGATCCTCGACAAATCTTAAAAGTTCTCATTATTCTGCAAAATCAGCTTTGCGAATAATCTTATGTTTTTGGGAGTTTTGGGAATTTTGATCTACTCATTGTTCTAGTGAAAAATATAAATAAGAGAAAAAACGCCATTCGTCATGAAAGCAACAGATGAAGCAATGTAATAACATACTAAAATTGATCTCATGAAAGTGGGTACTTTATAACCAGCACAGAAGCCAAGTTGTATAAATATTAAACAATTCGCATCGTGAAACGGAGACTACGTATAAAGAAGCCAATCGTAAAAACGGTTCCCTGGCGAGATAAACGGCAGACAAATGGAAAGCCGGGTGATATTTACCTTCATCCGGCTTTATTGATTTACGAGACTAACATCCCGGTAAACACATACGCCTGCAGCAGGGTGATAACGCCGATAACGCCGGCAAAAATCAGACTGTGCTTCACGGTGTAGCGGAACAGTTCAGATTCTCGGCCCACCATGCCCGTCGCGGCGCAGGCCACGGCGATAGATTGCGGGGAGATCATCTTGCCAGTTACGCCGCCGCTGGTATTTGCTGCCACCAGCAGAGTGTCAGAGACGTTGATTTGCTGCGCCGTGGTCGATTGCAGTGAACCAAACAGGGCGTTTGAAGAAGTGTCCGACCCGGTAAGGAATACGCCCAGCCAGCCGAGAAACGGTGAGAAAAACGGGAACATCACGCCTGTACCTGCCAGTACCAGCGCCAGCGTGGTGGACATGCCGGAATAGTTGGTGACGAAGGCGAATGCCAGCACCATGCCAATCGACAATATCGGCCACTTCAGACTAATTAGCGTTTCGGCAAAGACGCCAATCCCTTTCTTGATGCCCACGCCGAGGATGAAGATAGAGATAATCGCCGCAATAAAAATAGCGGTGCCGCCAGCCGAGAGAGGTTCGAATTTAAACACCGCATCCATTGGCGTTGGTTGGGCGACAATGGGTGCCGCTTTCAACACTTGTTGATGCAAATGAGGGATCTGGAAATTAATCACCAGTGAATAAAACGCGCCGCCCGGAGCAAATAACGCTTTAAACGGCTTCATGGTCCAGATGGTGACCAGCACCGTTAAGATTAAAAACGGTGACCACGCACGAATGATTTGCCCCAGACTATATTCTGAAGGCACGGGACCGCCAGAAGATGGCTTATTTACCACCATCGCACCTGCGGATTGCCCCATGCTGATTGCCGTTTCGGTATTTTTCGGCCGCCAGACTTTAAGGAATAAAGCGAGTGAGACGATACTCACCAGCGCCGAAGTAATATCCGGCAGTTCCGGACCAATATAGTTAGAGGTAAAGAACTGAGTGACAGCGAAGCTTCCCCCAGCAACCAGCGCCGCTGGCCACGTCTCTTTCACCCCTTTCCAGCCGTCCATCATTGCTACCAGCCAGAACGGCACAAGAACCGACAGGAACGGTAACTGACGTCCCGCCATTGCGCCAATGTGGAACGGATCGATTCCCGTTACCTGACCGGCGACCAGAATCGGCACGCCCAACGCACCAAACGCCACCGGCGCAGTATTGGCAATCAGACACAGCCCCGCCGCGTATAACGGTTTGAAGCCCAGGCCCACCAGCAGCGCACCGGTAATCGCCACCGGCGCACCAAAGCCAGCCGCTCCTTCCAGCAACGCACCAAAGGAGAAACCAATCAGTAACACCTGCAAACGCTGATCGTCGGTGATGGAGATAACCGAGCTGCGGATAATATCGAACTGCCCGCTGGCAACGGTTAATTTATACAGGAACACCGCCGCGACAATAATCCACGCAATTGGCCATAATCCATAAATAAAGCCATAGCCCGCAGCAGCAAATGCCATATCAATCGGCATTTTAAAGGCGAATATCGCAATCAGGATAGATAATATAAGGGTTATTGCTCCAGCGACATGTCCTTTCAGACGTAATACCGCGAGTGCAACGAAGAAGAATATTATCGGGATCAGGGCGACCAGAGCGGATAGCCCCAGTCCTCCCATCGGCATATACATTTGGGTCCAGGTAACCATATTGTTCAGTCTCTTATTATCTTTATATGCTTGATATACTTAAGGTTGTAATAAGCAAAAGAGGACTGAACTGTAAAATATAGGCGTTATACTTTACAGCAACAGTACGCCGCTAACGCAATTGCTACCTCTGGCATAACAAGTATATCGGGTAAGGGTTTCTGTTCCGCACACGCAGGCGCAGAGTATCGTTAAGATGTCCATATTGTTGTTTTAGGCCCGCTAGTAATGCGCTACGGGTATTTAATATTGTTAAACCCTGATAATCGCTCCGGTTATTTCCGGGATAAATGTACTACCGCAGTTACTATCATAGCCCCGACAATAAAACTTGCCGGGGCTTTTTTGACGCTATTAATGACTTTCTTTTTCGCGTAAACGCCAGGCGTGTAATAACGGTTCGGTATAACCGTTTGGCTGTTTCACGCCGAGGAAGATTAAATCGCTGGCAGCTTTAAAAGCACACGAGTTAGCGAAATTCCCCGCCATCGGACGATAAGCCGGATCGCCAGCATTTTGCTGATCAACCACTTTCGCCATATTCTCCAGCGACGCCTGCACCTGTTCTTTGGTCAGAATACCGTGACGTAACCAGTTGGCGATATGCTGGCTGGAGATACGCAGCGTTGCGCGGTCTTCCATCAGCGCCACGTTGTGAATATCCGGCACTTTTGAACAACCAATCCCCTGCTCCACCCAACGCACCACGTACCCCAGAATCCCCTGCACGTTGTTATCCAGCTCTTGTTGGATCTCTTGCGCCGACCAGTTAGCGTTTTCAGCCACCGGAATAGTCAGCAGATCGTCCAGCAGCGGTTCAAATTCAGCATTGAACTCGGTCTGGGCAATGTTGGCTTGCACGCTCTGTACGTTGGTTTGGTGGTAGTGCAGCGCATGGAGCGTAGCAGCGGTTGGTGACGGAACCCAGGCTGTGTTTGCCCCGGCACGCAGTTGGTCGCCCTTCTGGCTGTACATGTCTGCCATCAGGTCCGGCATTGCCCACATGCCTTTACCGATTTGCGCTTTACCGCGCAGCCCACAGAACAGACCGGAAAGCACGTTATTACGTTCGTAGGCTTTGATCCACGGCGTCGATTTCATCTGGTTTTTACGCAGCATCGGGCCAGCTTCCATCACCGAATGCATTTCATCGCCGGTACGGTCGAGGAAACCGGTATTGATGAACGCCACGCGGTTGCGCGCCTGAGCGATACAGCTCCGCAAGTTCAGCGAGGTCCGGCGTTCTTCATCCATAATGCCCATTTTCAGGGTATTCGGTACTATACCGAGCATTGTCTCAATGCGGGTAAACAGTTTGTTGGCGAACGCCACTTCCTGCGGACCGTGCATTTTCGGTTTCACAATATAGACGCTGCCAGTGCGCGAGTTTTTCTGCACTTTTAAATCATAGAGGGCAATCGCGCCAGTCATGACGCCATCAAGAATACCTTCCGGGATTTCATTGCCTTCGCTGTCCCAAATCACAGGAATGGTCATCAAATGACCCACGTTGCGGATAAACAGCAACGAGCGTCCGTGCAGAGAAATTTCAGAGCCATCGGCGGCGGTGTACTGACGATCGTCATTCAGTTTACGTACGATTTGCCGACCGTTTTTCTCCATTTTCTCTTGCAGAGTCCCCTGCATCAGGCCCAGCAGATTGCGGTACAGCAGGATTTTATCTTCCGCATCAACCGCCGCGACCGAATCTTCGCAGTCGAGAATGGTACTGATAGCAGCTTCGACGATAACATCGTTGATGTGCGCCGGATCGTCTTTGCCAATCCGCCCGTTGGCATCAATTTGCAGTTCAATATGCAGGCCGTTATTTTTCAGCAAAATGCAGGTCGGCGCAGCGGCATCGCCACGGTAACCGACAAACTGTGCTGGAGTACGTAACGTGGTTTCTTTACCATTTTTCAACTGGATGCGTAATTGTTTATCGACCACCTTAAACGCCACCACATCCTGATAGCTGCCGTTTTCCAGCGGTAGTGATTCATCGAGGAAACGTCGAACCCAGGCGATAACCTGCTCACCGCGCTGCGGATCGTAGCCACTGACCATCGCCCCTTCCTGCGGGATGATGTCGCTGCCGTATAACGCATCGTACAGTGAGCCCCAGCGAGCGTTCGCCGCGTTCAGCGCGTAGCGGGCGTTCATTGCCGGAACCACCAGCTGTGGCCCCGCCTGACTGGTGATTTCGCTGTCAATGCCCGTGGTTTCCACCGTCACGCGCTCCGGTTGCGGCACCAGGTAGCCCAGTTCACGAAGGAAAGATTTATAGGCCGCTTTATCTTTTACCGGCCCCGGATTGCTGCGATGCCACTCATCAAGCGCCGCCTGAATGCGATCGCGTTCTGCCAGCAACTGACGATTTTCTGGTGCCAGATCGTGAACGATCTCATCAACATTGTGCCAGAATGCAGCAGCGTCCAGTTCCACGCCCGGCAAAACTTCTCCATCCACAAAACGTTTAAAATTGGCGTCAATGCGTAAACGGCCCTGGGTTATGGTTTGACTCATTGTTTCTCTCCTCGTTTTCGCTTATTTCGCCAACACCGCTGCTGCCGCTTTCGCGACCTGCGCATCCTGTGCTCCGGTTAAACCAGAAACGCCCACGGCACCAATAATTTGCCCATCAACAACAACCGGTACGCCGCCTTCCAGCGACGTCAGTAACGGCGCAGTCACGAACGCGGTACGTCCGTTGTTCACCATCTCTTCATAGCCCTTAGTTTCACGACGCCCCAGCGCGGCGGTACGCGCTTTCTCCTGGGAGATGTAAGCCGCAATCGGCGCGCAATCGTCCATGCGACTTAACGCCAGCAGATGACCGCCGTCATCGGCAACAGCAATGGAAACAGACCAGTTATTTTTCTGCGCCTCTTCCTGACCTGCGGCAATAATTGCACTCGCCATTTGCTGGCTAAGAATGACTTTAGTTTTCATTTTTTTATTCCTTTTCAAGGGCTTGTTCTACAATTTCAATCCAGTGACGCACAGAGGTACGACCGGCGCTCGCCAGATGCGTCTGGCAACCAATGTTGGCGGTGACGATCATTTCCGGTTTGCCGCTTTCCAGCGCATTCATTTTGTTATCCCGCAGCTGGCGTGCCAGATCGGGATGCGTTAACGCATATGTTCCCGCTGAACCGCAGCACAGATGGCTGTCGGGAACGTCCGTTAAGGTAAATCCAAGACGAAGTAACACGTTTTCCACTTCGCCGTTCAGCTTTTGCGCATGTTGTAGGGTACACGGGCAGTGGAAGGCCAGTTTTTTATCGCCGCGAATTGCCAGTTTTTCCAGCGGTTCCTCGCGCAGAAGTTCGACTAAATCGACCGCCAGTTCACTGACCTGACGCGCTTTATCGGCATATAACGCATCGTTTTTCAGCATCTGCCCATACTCTTTGACGAACGCGCCGCAACCGCTGGCGGTTTGCAAAATTGCCTCGGCACCTGCTTCAATCGCGGGCCACCAGGCATCAATATTATTGCGCGCCCGTGCCAACCCTTTCTCCTGCGCATTAAGATGATAGTCCACCGCGCCACAACAGCCTGCTTCGTTAGCTGACATGACGCTGATCCCCAGACGATCCAGCACTCGCGCAGTTGCCGCGTTGGTGTTGGGCGAAAGCGTAGGCTGGGCGCAGCCTTCCAGCATTAAAACCCGACGCTTATGGCGCAGCGGCGGACGCGGTTTAGCTTTCACCGTTTCAGCAGGCAGTTTTGCTCTGACCTGTTCCGGTAAAAACGGTCGCAGCACCAGCCCTACCTGCGTCAGCGCACGGAAGACCGCCGGACGCGGCACTACCTGGCGCAATCCTTCGCGCAGCATTCGCTCCGGCAGTGGGCGTTTCACTTTCTGCTCGACAATATCACGCCCGATATCCAGCAAATTGTGATAGCGCACACCAGAAGGACAGGTGGTTTCACAATTGCGGCAAGTGAGGCAGCGATCGAGATGCTCCTGTGTTTTAAGCGTGACTTCGTTGCCTTCCAGCACCTGTTTAATCAGATAGATGCGCCCGCGCGGCCCGTCCAGTTCATCGCCCAGAAGCTGATAGGTTGGGCAGGTTGCGGTACAAAATCCGCAGTGGACACAGGCGCGCAGGATGCTGTCGGCTTCCAGCGCGCGCGCGTTCTGCCGCATCTCTTCGGTTAATCGGGTTTGCATAGCCTGCTCCTCAAAGTTCCGCGTACATGCGACCGGGGTTAAACACGCCGCAAGGGTCGAGCTGCTGTTTAAGCTGCTGGTGATAGCAGAATAAAGGAGCCGATAGCGGGGCAAAGCCACCATCTCCGGCACTAAAGCGGGTCGCATGACCGCCAGCGTTGCGGGCGATGCGATGGATTTGATTGTCATCGGCTGTCGATTTCAGCCAGCGTAACGCCCCGCCCCAGTCGATCAGTTGCTCGCCGGGTAAATCCATCATCGGCGCATCGCTGGGTAATGAAATGCGCCATAAGGTACCTGGTAACGAGAAGAACGGCAGTTGTTGTTCACGCAATTGCTGCCAGAACTGACCCGCAACCTCTTCGCCACCCAGCAGTTCACGCGCTGCTTTTACCGATCCTTCGCCGCCCTCAAGGCGGATCCACAACGCATTGTCGAAGTAACATAAGCCACTAATGGGTAATGGCTGGAGTTGCCACTCGGCGATTTCACTCATGGCTTCTTGCAGGCTGATTTCCCGACGCAGGCTCAGAGAGGCACGCGGTCGCGGTAACACTTTCATTGAGATTTCAGTGAGCACGCCAAGACAACCGTAGCTTCCGGCCATTAACCGTGAGAGATCGTATCCGGCAACGTTTTTCATCACTTCGCCACCAAAACGCAGATGTTTTCCAGTGCCGGTAATGATGCGCGTGCCGAGGACAAAATCGCGGACCGAACCGCTCCACGGGCGACGCGGCCCCGCCAGCCCGCAGGCGACCATCCCGCCCCAGGTGGCTTCTTCACCATAATGCGGCGGCTCACAGGGAAGCATTTGCCCGGCGCTCTCCAGCGCCGCTTCAATCGCCACCAGCGGCGTTCCGGCACGAGCGGTTATCACCAGCTCGGTCGGGTCGTAATTAACAATGCCGCGATGACAACGCACATCCAGCGTTTGCCCGGTGACTGGGCGACCTAAAAAGGCTTTGCTATTGCTGCCCTGAATCACCAGCGGCGTTTTATCGCTAATTGCCTGATTCACCTGCTCCAGCAGCGCCTGACTGTAATCACACTCGCGTAGCATCAAAAGCGCTCCAGTTCAGGAAAAGGTAAATGACCGTGATGCACATGCATGGCACCAAATTCAGCACAGCGGTGTAGCGTGGGAATGTTTTTCCCAGGGTTCAGCAAACCATCGGGGTCAAACGCCGCCTTGACCGCATGGAAGGTCGTGATTTCATCGCTGTTGAACTGGGCGCACATTTGATTGATTTTTTCTCGCCCGATGCCATGTTCCCCACTGATGCTGCCGCCAACTTCAACGCAGAGTTCGAGGATCTTCCCGCCCAGCTCTTCCGCGCGGGCAAATTCACCAAGTTCGTTGGCATCGAAAAGGATTAACGGGTGCATGTTGCCATCTCCGGCATGAAAGACGTTGGCAACACGTAAATCATATTGCTGCGATAAACGGGCAATGCCTTCCAGTACGCCAGGCAGGGCGCGACGCGGGATGGTGCCATCCATGCAGTAGTAATCCGGGGAGATACGTCCTACCGCCGGGAACGCATTTTTGCGACCGGCCCAGAAACGTACGCGCTCTGCTTCGTCCTGTGCCAAACGGACGTCAGTCGCGCCCGCTTTCAACAAGATGTAGTTAACCCGCTCGCAGTCTTCCTGTACGTCAGACTCCACGCCGTCCAGTTCGCATAACAAAATCGCTTCGGCGTCGACGGGATAACCGGCATGAATAAAATCTTCCGCCGCGCGGATCGACAGGTTATCCATCATCTCCAGCCCGCCGGGGATAATGCCATTGGCGATGATGTCACCAACCGCAAGTCCGGCTTTTTCTACCGAGTCAAAGCTGGCTAACAGAACCCGCGCCACGGGCGGCTTCGGCAGCAGTTTTACCGTCACTTCGGTGGTCACGCCGAGCATACCTTCCGATCCGGTGAACAGCGCCAGCAGGTCAAAACCAGGTGAATCCAGCGCGTCCGATCCCAGCGTCAGCGCCTCGCCGTCCAGCGTTTGCACTTCAATTTTCAGCAGGTTATGTACGGTCAGACCATATTTCAGGCAGTGGACGCCACCGGCATTTTCCGCCACATTGCCGCCAATTGAACAGGCGATTTGTGAGGAAGGATCCGGCGCGTAATAGAGATTATGCGGCGCAACGGCCTGGGAGATCGCCAGGTTACATACGCCCGGCTGCACGCGCGCGCGGCGACCAACGGGGTTAATGTCGAGGCTCTCTTTAAAGCGCGCCATCACCAACAACACACCTTTTTCCAGCGGCAGCGCGCCACCAGAAAGCCCGGTGCCTGCACCACGGGTCACCACCGGTACACGCAGGCGATGGCAGACAGCCAGAATCGCTGTCACCTGTTCCATTTGCTTAGGCAGAACAACCAGTAATGGACGCGTGCGATACGCGCTCAACCCGTCACACTCGTAAGGAATGATCTCCTCATCGGTATGCAGGATCTCAAGTCCAGGGACATGCTCACGCAGTGCCATCAGTACCGATGTGCGGTCGACATCGGGTAAAGCGCCATCAAGACGCTCTTCGTACAAGATGCTCATGAGTAGGCTTCGCTTTGTTGTGTGGCAGCTGATTTTTGCGCGCTGCTTCTGTGAACAGTTATTAAGCGGGCTTTTCGTTTTCGTCTATCTCTTTAGCTACCGGTCAGACCATTTTTTTTCCAGCTCTGTGACCTTGTCTTGGTTAACTTAATGTTAAATTGATGTAACATAATCACTTGCGTGATGTGCGTGTTTTGCGAGTTAAGAACAGAAAAATTGGTCCTACCTGTGCACGAGGTCCGGGAATGAAAGATGAACGTCGCCCTATTTGCGAAGTGGTTGCAGAGAGTATCGAACGGTTAATTATCGACGGCGTACTGAAGGTCGGTCAGCCGCTTCCCTCGGAACGTCGACTGTGTGAAAAGCTCGGCTTCTCACGCTCCGCACTGCGTGAAGGGCTGACCGTGCTGCGCGGGCGCGGGATTATTGAAACGGCGCAGGGTCGCGATTCTCATGTCGCACGGCTTAATCGGGTGCAGGACACCAGCCCGCTGATCCATCTGTTCAGTACGCAGCCGCGAACGCTGTACGATCTGCTCGACGTTCGCGCATTACTGGAGGGCGAATCGGCAAGGCTGGCGGCAACGCTGGGAACGCAGGCTGATTTTGTTGTGATAACCCGCTGTTATGAAAAAATGCTCGCCGCCAGTGAGAACCACAAAGAGATTTCGCTGATCGAACATGCGCAGTTGGATCACGCTTTCCATCTCGCCATTTGTCAGGCTTCTCACAATCAGGTGCTGGTGTTTACGCTGCAATCATTGACCGATCTGATGTTTAATTCAGTGTTTGCCAGCGTAAATAATCTCTACCATCGACCACAGCAAAAAAAGCAGATCGATCGCCAGCATGCGCGGATCTACAACGCGGTGTTGCAGCGGCTGCCGCACGTCGCTCAGCGCGCAGCGCGCGATCATGTACGGACCGTGAAAAAGAATCTCCACGATATCGAGCTGGAAGGCCACCATTTGATTCGCTCGGCGGTGCCGCTGGAGATGAACAAGGTGGGAATGTGAGCAGAGTTTTACCCTATCCCCAAGGCGAGGGGACCGCCCCTGCACTTAACAGGATCTGGTGTTAAATCTGTTCATCTATACCCTCTCCCGAATGACCGCCCCTGCGCTAAACAGGATCTGGTATTAAATTTGCTTTTCATACAATCGGTAACGCTTGTACGGCTCCGCCCCAATGCGTTCCAGCATGTTATTCATGCCTGTATTGGTTTCGAGGATCCATTACATCTCCAGCGCATCGATCTTCCGGCGGGCAAACGGATCGCGTAAGGCTTCAATCAATAACAGCGCAATCACCGGGCCGATGCGGCTGAACTGATACTCGTCGCGCACGCCCATCAGCGGTACTCGCGCAGTTCGCACACCGCTGACTTTCAAACGCCACAGCAATTTTGCCCAGCCGAAGGGAAAGAGCGATCCGTTCAGATCGGCAATCGCCTCGTTGATGTTAGGCAAGCCGACAATAAACGCGCAGGGTGCAGAATCAATCTCAGCGATGTAGATCATATCGTCCGGCACCAGATATTTAAGTTGGTCGCCCATGGTCGCGAATTCATGTTCGGTAAACGGCACAAATCCCCAGTTGTGCTGCCAGCCAGAGTTGAAAATCTCACGCAGGATCTGCATCTCTTCGGCAAACCGCTGACGATTGATGCAGCGAATGGTCACCTTTTTGCGCACCTGATCCATCAGTTTTTTTAGCGCCGGAGAGAAAGTGAGATCGGTTCGCTGCATCCACCACGCCAGTAAATCAATGCCTTTGTGATAACCCAGTTGTTCAATATGCGCGGCATACCACGGTTTGCCGTGTGGCATCATCGCACAGGGTGGTGTGTCAAAACCTTCAATCAGTAATCCGCTTTCCTGATTGATATTCAGGCTGAAAGGCCCGCTGATCTTACTTGCACCTTGTGACTTCAACCACGCTTCCGCTGCGCCAAACAACGCGGCAAAATCCTGCGGATCATCAATGGCGTCAATCATGCCGAAATGACCGGTATCTTCACCGTAACGCTCACGGTGCAAGGTATCTATTTGCGCGGTAATACGCCCAACTATCTGCCCCGCTTTTTTTGCCACCCACGCCTGCCAGATGATATGGTCCGTCCCCGGATTTTTCGCAGACAAATGCTCGTTGCGTTCAATGAATAAAGGGGGTATCCAGTTTGGATCGTCGGGATAAAGTGATGACGGAAAAGCGATAAATGCCTTAAGGTCATTTTTATTAATTACTTTTTCAATTTTAATCATCAGCAGATCGCATTCCATATCTCTGTGGATAACAAATAATTAATGGTGAAAAACAGGTTGCAACAGCAACGAGCGGCATCTTAATAATCAACTCAATGAATACAAACGACGAATAAATAGTATTAATTAATGATTATGATAAGGTCAGAGGCTACACAGAAACGCCTCAATGCCTTTTGTCGATTTAAGGCGACCGGACAAGGCTTCTTCTTAATATATTCATAAATTAAATATCATTCATAATAAAAATAAAAAACTCAAACTCATTATTTAAATCAATGTTCATTTTCACACCGATGAAAATACTATCTCATTTATCTTTTATGCCTATATAATCCACCGCATTATTGTCATTTTATTTTTGATATCCAATTTTTTCGTGGTGTATATGTCTAATAAAATCTTTACGCATTCCCTACCTATGCGCTATGCCGATTTTCCAACGCTGGTTGATGCTTTGGACTACGCCGCTCTGAGTAGAGCCGGAATGAATTTTTATGACAGACGTTGCCAACTTGAAGATCAACTGGAATATCAGACATTAAAAACGCGTGCCGAAGCTGGTGCGAAGCGGTTGTTATCGCTGAACCTGAAAAAAGGCGAACGCGTGGCGCTGATTGCCGAAACGAGTAGCGGGTTTGTAGAGGCTTTTTTTGCCTGTCAGTATGCTGGCTTAGTCGCCTTCCCGTTGGCGATTCCAATGGGCGTCGGTCAGCGGGATTCCTGGAGCGCCAAACTCTAGGGTTTACTGGCAAGTTGCCAGCCCGCAGCCATTATCACTGGTGATGAGTAGTTGCCACTGGTCAATGCCGCGACGCATAACAACCCCGAATTACATGTTTTAAGCCACGCTTGGTTTAAGGCATTACCGGAAGCCGATGTTGCGCTCCAGCGTCCAGTTCCGAACGATATCGCCTACCTCCAGTACACCTCCGGCAGCACCCGTTTTCCCCGTGGCGTCATTATCACCCATCGCGAAGTGATGGCTAATCTACGTGCTATAAGCCACGATGGCATTAAATTACGCCCTAGCGACCGCTGCGTCTCCTGGCAGCCTTTCTACCATGATATGGGACTGGTCGGCTTTCTCCTGCCCCCCGTCGCCACGCAACTTTCAGTAGATTATTTGCGCACTCAGGATTTTGCCATGCGTCCTTTGCAATGGCTTAAATTGATCAGTAAAAATCGCGGCACCGTTTCCGTTGCGCCGCCGTTTGGCTATGAATTGTGCCAACGCCGCGTGAATGAAAAAGATCTCGCTGAACTGGATCTTTCCTACTGGCGCGTCGCTGGTATTGGTGCTGAGCCGATCTCCGCAGAACAACTCCATCAATTCGCTGAATGTTTCCGTCAGGTTAACTTTGACAATAAAACTTTCATGCCGTGCTACGGACTGGCAGAAAATGCGCTGGCTGTCAGCTTCTCTGATGAAGCCTCCGGGGTTGTGGTTAACGAAGTGGATCGCGACATCCTCGAATATCAGGGTAAAGCCGTCGCGCCGGGTGCAGAGACACGCGCCGTATCGACTTTCGTCAACTGCGGCAAAGCGTTGCCGGAACATGGTATTGAAATCCGCAATGAAGCAGGTATGCCGGTCGCGGAACGTGTGGTAGGCCATATTTGCATCTCCGGTCCCAGTCTGATGAGCGGTTACTTTGGCGACCAGGTTTCGCAAGACGAGATTGCCGCGACGGGCTGGTTAGACACCGGCGACCTCGGTTATCTGCTGGACGGTTATCTGTATGTCACCGGACGCATTAAAGATCTGATTATTATTCGTGGCCGTAATATCTGGCCGCAGGATATTGAATATATAGCGGAACAGGAACCGGAAATTCATTCTGGCGATGCGATTGCTTTTGTTACCGCCCAGGAAAAAATCATTTTGCAGATCCAGTGTCGGATCAGCGACGAAGAACGTCGCGGGCAGCTTATCCACGCGCTGGCGGCACGGATCCAAAGCGAATTTGGCGTGACCGCGGCTATCGATCTGTTGCCGCCCCACAGTATTCCCCGAACGTCCTCCGGCAAGCCTGCCCGTGCGGAAGCGAAAAAACGTTATCAGAAGGCTTATGCTGCCAGTCTTAATGTGCAGGAATCCCTGGCATGAATCAAACTGTCGCGGTGACGGGCGCTACCGGGTTTATCGGTAAATATATTATCGATAACCTGCTCGCCCGCGGCTTTCACGTTCGCGCATTGACGCGTACTGCCCGCGCTCACGTCAATGATAATCTCACCTGGGTGCGCGGTTCGCTGGAAGATACTCATTCACTTAGCGAGCTGGTTGCCGGAGCCAGCGTAGTGGTCCATTGCGCCGGGCAAGTGCGCGGGCACAAAGAAGAGATTTTCACCCGCTGTAACGTTGACGGCAGCCTGCGCCTGATGCAAGCAGCAAAAGAGAGCGGCTTTTGCCAACGTTTTCTGTTTATCTCTTCGCTGGCGGCGCGCCATCCCGAGCTCTCCTGGTATGCAAAATCCAAATACGTCGCCGAGCAACGACTGGCAGCAATGGCGGACGAAATTACGCTGGGCGTTTTTCGCCCGACAGCCGTGTATGGTCCCGGCGATAAAGAGTTAAAACCGCTGTTTGACTGGATGCTACGCGGCCTGCTGCCACGACTTGGTGCGCCAGATACACAACTCTCTTTTCTTCACGTCACCGATTTTGCGCAAGCAGTGGGTCAGTGGTTAAGCGCCGAAACTGTACAGACGCAAACCTATGAATTATGCGATGGCGTCGCCGGTGGCTATGACTGGCAACGCGTACGACAGCTTGCCGCCAAAGCCCGTTGTGGTTCCGTGCGAATGGTTGACATTCCTCTGCCGGTACTCACAGGCCTTGCGGATATCAGTACCGCGTTGAGTCGCCTGGCAGGTAAAGAACCTATGCTGACCCGCTCGAAAATTCGTGAATTAACCCACGCCGACTGGTCGGCAAGTAATAACCGTATTTCTGAAGATATCAATTGGTTTCCCGGGATTAGCCTGGAACACGCATTACGCAACGGGCTATTTTGATTGTCTTGTTTTAAAGGTGTGTTAACGTTTCTATGGTAAATCGTGAAATAGTAATGGATTACATCCTTTCCTGTTTACAGGATTTGGTCGAAAACGGTGTGGAAATTAAGCCCGACAGCGATCTCGTCAACGATCTTGGCCTGGAGTCGATCAAAGTGATGGATCTCTTAATGATGCTGGAAGACAGATTCGATATTTCCATTCCTATTAATATTCTGCTGAATGTCAAACCCCCTGCGCAATTAATGGAAACTCTACTTCCATGGCTGGAGAATAAATAATGGGGCTATACGATAAATATGCGCGCCTTGCTGGCGAGCGTCTGCAATTTAGTGACAACGGGTTAACACCGTTTGGCACCTGTATTGATGAAGTGTATTCCGCCACCGAAGGCCGGATCGGCAATAAAAAAGTGATTCTGGCCGGGACCAATAATTATCTCGGTTTAACCTTTAATCATGATGCCATCAGCGAAGGTCAGGCCGCGTTAGCGGCCCAAGGCACCGGCACCACCGGTTCTCGTATGGCAAACGGCAGTTATGCGCCGCACCTGGCGTTAGAGAAAGAGATTGCCGAGTTTTTCAATCGCCCTACCGCTATCGTTTTTTCAACCGGTTATACCGCTAATTTAGGCGTCATCAGCGCACTTGCCGACCATAACGCCGTGGTGTTACTGGATGCCGACAGCCACGCCAGTATTTATGACGCCTGTTCTCTCGGTGGCGCGGAAATTATTCGTTTCCGCCATAACGATGCTAAAGATCTGGAACGGCGCATGGTTCGCCTCGGTGAACGGGCGAAAGAGGCGATTATCATCGTTGAGGGCATCTACAGCATGCTCGGTGACGTTGCGCCGCTGGCGGAAATTGTTGATATCAAACGTCGTCTCGGTGGTTATTTGATTGTCGATGAAGCGCATTCGTTTGTCGTGTTAGGCGCAACGGGGCGCGGACTGGCTGAAGCTGTCGGCGTTGAAGATGATGTGGATATTATCGTTGGTACTTTCAGTAAAAGTCTGGCCTCGATTGGCGGTTTTGCTGTCGGTTCGGAAGCGATGGAAGTGCTGCGCTACGGCAGCCGCCCGTATATTTTTACCGCCTCTCCTTCTCCGTCCTGCATTGCGACCGTGCGCTCGTCGTTAAGAACTATTGCCACACAACCAGAGCTGCGGCAAAAGCTGATGGATAACGCCAACCATCTGTATGACGGTCTGCAAAAACTGGGTTATGAGTTAAGTTCACATATTAGCCCGGTAGTGCCAGTAATAATCGGTTCGAAAGAGGAAGGTTTACGCATCTGGCGCGAGCTTATCTCGCCGGGCGTGTATGTGAATCTTATCCTGCCGCCTGCCGCGCCTGCAGGCATCACGCTGCTGCGCTGTAGCGTAAATGCTGCCCACAGTCGTGAGCAAATCGATGCCATCATTCAGGCATTTGCTACTCTGAAGCAGTAATGTGAGCCCGCCGTGGTGTTTGCGCCACGGCGGGTTTAATGTTGTCTGTCATACCAATACACCAGGCTCAACGCCACCAACACAAACGCTACCGGTAAACCGAGCGCGGTAACAGGTGCGCTTAACGCAAATAGCAATCCCAGATTAACCATGATTTGATAGCTGATCCAGGTGAGTAAGCCCACGATGACGCCTACAGCGAGACGGCTACCCATCCCAGGCGAACGCGGGGCACTAAAGGTAAACGGCACAGCCAGCAAAATCATCGCCAGGGTCAGGATGGGTTGCCCCAGTTTTTCCCACAGAGCAAGGCGGTATTCGCTGCTGGGTTGCCCGGTTTCCTGCAAATAATGGATGTAATGATTAAGCTGACGGACAGAAAAAGTATTCCCCGGCATTGATAACTCTTCAAGATTCATACTGGTGAAGGCCGATTGCCAGGCAAGATTATCTAATGTTTCCAGCGTTTCTTTGCCATTCAGCCATTTTTTATGATTCACACCATGCAGGACCCACGTTTTGTCGTCTTCAATGGTGGCACTGCGTGCATAAATGTAGGATTCAAGCGAGAGATCGTCGCGATAATGAAATATCTCCACGCCCACCGGCTGGCCCTGCTCGTTCAGCGATTTCACTGTCACAAATTCATTACCACGCCTGGCCCACAGCATATTGCCGGTAATGTCATCGTCCTCCCCCAACGCGGTGGCGGTCGATTTGATTTGCAACGCCTGTTGCTGCAATGGCGACGCCACCCACTCATCTATCGCGCCTAACGAAACAGTCCACAATATCCCGGCAACCAGCGCCACCAGTGCAATACGGAAGATAGAAAACCCCGTGCTGCGAATGGCGGTAAGCTCACTGTTTTTCGATAACTGCCCCAGTCCAACAATACCACCCAATAACGCGATAAACGGCGAAAGTTCGACCAGTGTGCGCGGTAAGGTCATTAGCACCACCAGCACCGCCTGAGTCCAGCGATAACCGCCCGGGCTGACACCATCCAGTTCGTTAATCAGGTTGAAGGTGGTAAAAAGCGGCAGCAATAGCCCTGCAGCGGCGGCAAAACCGAGAAAGAGATGACGGATTAAATAGCGACTGAAAACATTCATCGGGAAAATTTCTGCAGCAAAGAGAAGTCACGTGCGACCAGTATCAGCAGGCCCATTAGCATGAGTCCGGGCACTAACCACAAACCAGGAATGAGGGGAATCGCGCCGTTAGCCACCAGTGTACGGCAGACGTCGCCGCCATAAAAAATGGCAATAAACAGCAACGTCAGTGGCAATAACGTTGAAAATCGCCCTTGCCACGGTTTTACCCGACTTAATGAAATGGCCAGCAGCGCCATCAACAATGCGGTCAGGCCACGGCTTTGTCGCCATTGCAGTTCGGCATGATCGGCAGGAAAGGCGGAGCGCGCCAGCTCCGTGACCGATTTCGCTTTGCGTTTGACGTTCGGGCTTTGATCCAGCGGATTCAGATGTAATTGCAGATTACGGTAGATCTGTTCGTTGTCGTCACGCCCCTGATGATCGAGAAGATAGGCAGTGCCGTTGTGCAACATAACGGTCGGTTTCTCGGGTGATGGGTCAACCACATCAACCGAACGGGCGCGGAAAATACGGGTTCGATTGGCAGTAGAAGTATAAATCAGCGCGTCAGTCAGGCGATTATTATCCTGATCAACCGTCTGCGAAAGGATCATTCGTCCGTTATCGTTAGTGTTAAATTTCTTTGCCCGCAACTGGCGAACATCCAGCTCCGACTGCGACTGCTGCTCCAGTTGATAAATCTGCGCATAAGCCCACGGACGACCATACATCGACAGAAGGGTGACAAAAATACTTAGCGGTATCGCCAGATAAAGAACGGCTTTGTACAAGCGTCCCGGACTGCCCCCCGCCGCAGAGATAGCGGTAATTTCCGAGTCGGTATACATCTGCCCTAGCGTCACGCCAACTGACACATACAGACCAACAGGTAACAACATCTCCAGTGCAATCAGTACTTTGTAGAAAACGATATCCAGCACAACATCAAGAGCTAATGTCCCATTTGCCGCTTCGGTCAGATAACGCTGTGCGGAGTAGCTGGCGAAAATAAAGATCAGAAAACCGACGATAATCAGCACCAGACGGCGCGTACCACGCATGATGTAGTGTTCAACCAGCTTCATCTCACTAACGCCCTCAATCCTTTGAGTTTTTTATTCATTGCTCAGTTTCTGCGCCAACGCAATGACATGATCTACCTCTTCCGGCGTCAGGCTGCCGTCCTTTGCCCACTGAATTTGCCCGGCTTTATTCAGCACCAGAATGGTTGAACTCTGCTCCGGCAATCGCCAGGCAACGCGTCCCTGTCCATTGCCGTCAATAACGAATTGCGCCCACGGATAGCGGCGTTTATTTTTTTCGATTTTGCCAACAACAAAATAGCCAGTACCAAAGATGGCATCATCGGTGTTCACAATGGTGGTGGGCTGAAAACGATCCTGCGGAAAGTTTGCCGCTTCAACAGCTTTAATTAACAGTGAGTTCTTTTTCTTCGCCGACTTACGCCCGGCGATATACTGAATAATGCGGACTTTTCCCGCTAATTGTGTGCTGTTCCACTTTTGGTAGTGAATTTCGTCGTCGCTATTCAGAAGCAGCTCGCCGCCTTCCTGGATATAAACAGGGGTAACCGTTTTGCCAGTGACGAAATTGTGTGCCTGCACACCCGGGGCTAAGAGCATGATAATCAACGCAATAATCAAACGAGATGACATCATTGCTCCGGCTATAGCGGAAAACGCGAAATCAGCAGCTCTAAGCGCTGACAAATATCGCTATCCAGCGCCAACGGTGCATAATACGACTGGCGGTTTTCCATATCATCCGCCACCATGTCGTCGTGTTTATCTCCCATCAGGCCATTAATGGCGGCGAGGAAACGGGAAATCTGTAACGCCTCTTTATTTTCAGGATCAAGCGATCTTAAGGTGTCGTAATAAGAAACCTGCTGGCTGATGATTTTTCGCACATCATGAAATTCCCTGCCGGTTAGTCGCGGTTTGGCAATAATCTCTTTCAGGGTATGCATTTGCTTTTGCCGATAGGCAATAAAACTGCTTACGCTTTCTAACTGGCTATGGCGTAATGAATAGTTCACCAACGACCAGACCGGAGAGCTTAAATAAATCCGTAACAGGTTGCCGTAATACGACACAATATTTTTCTTACCGTTACGAAAGCCGTCCTGAAAACGCCCCAGAAAAACGGTCGTTTTGCCGAATAAAAATCCGGCCTGATGCTTCTTTAAATACAGCCGTTGCGCAAAACGCAGGTGCTTGTAGCGCGCTCGCATGTATTTAAATTGTTTGCGCTCATCAGCAGTCAGCTCATCGCCTTTGGCTTGTTTGCGAACTAAACGCAGTAATTCCTGACGATCAACGCCATTGAGCCAGAATTGCAGGCATAACGCGTAATTATCATGAATGATTTCGGTGGTACAACTTAGTGCAATAGTCGGCGGCAAACTAACCTGTGCATCAACGACATCATCTTCTTCAATCGCAACAAATAGACGCTCGCTCGCCTCAAGCGGGAAATATTTTCTCATCATCAGGATTTCTCTCCGGCTGCGTTATAAAGCAAGGAATGGCGCTGAAAAAATGCCTTTAAGGTTGGAATTAACGAGAGCGCCACGTCCAGACATTGCCCACCGAAGTAAGCAAACGCTGCTCCCAGCACACCAAACAGATGACAGAACATGAACAGCAATACGATGTAGCCGATTGAGGCGATGGTTTGCGCCACGAGAAAAGCGCGCTGTTTTCCCGCCATCAATAGCAATGACTCCTGCGGGAAGCCCAGCATCGAAATCACAATTGCGCCCAGCATCACCTGAATCAGGTCATACGCTTCGAGATACTTAACGCCAAACACCAGCGAAATGAGCGGCTTGCCGACGATCAACACCGCGAGCGCCACCAGAATACCGATTCCGCCCGCCAGTAAACCGGACTTCACACCTAACAACCACGGTCTGGTGGTGCGCGGATCTAAACGCATCACCTCTGGGTAAAAACTTTTACCCAGCAAACCCGCTGGCGTTCCGGCGGCGTCGAAGAATGTCATGGCGATTTTAAATAACCCAGCGGCAGCGGGTCCTAACACGATCCCCACCAACACTGTGCTGCACGAGTTACGCGCCGACCAGATGGAGTGGGCAATGTTGGTTGACCAGACAAAACTCCACGCGCCTTTAATGTGTCGGGCAGACTCAAACAGATTCAATTTGAAGGCGTTATGGATATTTCTACGGCGTAATTCGCGCGCGGCAAACCACCAGTACATGGTGCCGCCAACCAGATTCGACACGTACCAGGCAATAACAAAACCCGCAAAACCAAAGTCAAAATACCAGGCTGCGACGCTCCCCGCTGCGCGCAGAAAAGGTTTCGTCGCCTGCTGTACAGCAATCAAATCAAAGCGATCTACCGCACGCAGAATGCCGGTCGGCGTGGAGGAAGCCATTGAAGGAATGAGCGTGCAATACAGCGCCGCCAGCCAAAAGCTTTGGTCATCCAGACCTAATGAATGGGAAAGGAATGGCAGTAAGGCAATGCCGCCGACAATCGCCACCGCGCCGCTGACGATATCCAGCGAGAAGGAAAATGAGACGACATTGCGAAATTGCTGCGGATTATTGTTGGTCAAGGCTGGCGTTCCGTACTGAACCACCAGCTGCCATGTCTGAAACTTAATAAAATCGCTGATCGACTTGGCGTACGATTGCACAATCACCAGTACACCAAACATGGCGGGCGTCATCCCTTTACCGGCACACGAGAGCGCCAACAGCCCCAGCAAGGCGCTCTCGACATTACTGGAGCCTAACCAGGCGCTATTGCGAATAATGGTGCGAAACGCGCCATCTGCAAACCAATGTTTGATGTTAAAACCAGCCAATTCAGCCTGACCTTATCGTTGATAGTAAAAAATATCCCGCCAGCCTTAAGTTAAACTTCGGCGGTCAGAAACGATGGCAACCAGAGAAACCGCCTTCTGTACCTGTTCCAGCACTTCGCTGTAGGGCGCTCTGGAATCAATCTCAAGAATTTTTGTGCCGTTATAGCCAATCGTCGACATGACGCCGATTTTGTCCTGCAGCTCGGCATACTCATGGTCAGGCTTGCGGGAGATGGCAGTATCAATATCAATCCCCAAACGAATGATTAATTCAGGACGGTATTGCGCCATTTTTTGGTATAAACTCCGTTCGCGCTGCGCCAGAAACATGCTGATTTTCCCGGTCGCACGTTCGACGCCGATCCCCGGTCCGTCATAATAAAAGCCCGAAATTTCAGCCTGCGGGAAGCGATCGCTGACCACCAGAACGCCACTTTGCGCCAGTCGCTGAACCTTGCGTAGATTCGCCATTCTTCGCAGCGAGAAGCAGTACATAATCACCGCCGCCCATAGCGCCGGAGATTTGGTTTTCATGCTTTGGGTTTTCGAGGATTTGGCCGCCAGTCGCCGTTCCAGCCAGACGCCAACCAACGGCAATCGTTTGATTTTGTCTCCGTCTTCGCCGGAGAGCAGCCCCAGATAGCGGCGCTCGGTTTGCCAGTGTTGTTGCAGCGATTTCACCAGGTCGGTGGTCAGCGTGGATTTACCGGTGCCATCACACCCGACCACCGCAATCAGCCCCGGAATGTAGTTGGGCTGCGGCGCGGTTGTACTATTAACAGTTTGTGTTTGTAGTGCATCCATTCGTTAAATCATCCCCTATCCATTTTGGTGATCAGGAAAGCGCGGCGTGAATTGCGCGTAGTGACGCTTGCATAATTTCATCGGCTGGTTGCCGACCATCCAGTTCAAGGATCTTGGCGCCATTGAATGTCAGTTGCGGCGTAACGGCGATTTTTTCCTGTAACGCTGCCAGTTGGTGGTCAGGTTTACGCGCAAACGCGGTTTGTTCATCAATGCCAAGACGAATCAACAATACGGGTAAATAAGACGCCATCCATTGGTACAGCTTCAACTCGCGCTGCCTTAACATTTTTATCCAACCGTTACCGCCCGTGGTTTTTGCCAATTGCGGGCCATCAAAGCGAAAACCCGGCACTTCAACCTGCGGGTAGCGGTCGGTGATGAGCAGATAGCCTTGCTGGCTTTTACACAACATTTTGCGAAACTTGTACGCCCGCCAGCAGGAAAGCAGATAGATAACCAGCGCAGTAATATTGCCAGGCGGTGTTGAGGGCTTTTCGTGTACATGTGCCGCTTTACTTCGCAGATAACACCCACAAGGTGCGCCAATAACAGGGAGCTGTGAAATCCATTCGCCAATTCGCCCGGACGATTGCCCGAGATAAATGTGTTCTGTTGGCATTCTTGCTGCCAGTTCATTTACCAGGCTTGCCGTGAGGGTCGATTTACCTGAACCATCACATCCTACAATGGCAATAACACGCACTGGCGTGGAATTAATTATTGACATATTACGTTGATTCACGAAAAACCCGGCAGTAAATAATGTATTGAATATTACGTGGTCCGTGCTCAGAATATCCGTTCAACCTTATTGTGACAATGGTTAATTGTGACATTGACCTGAATTACGCTTTCATAAAAACATATTAACCAAATAAATATTTTTAATGGATATTTAAATTAAAGGATATATTCATGCAGTCAATAACACCTCCATTAATTGCCGTTATTGGTAGCGATGGTTCAGGCAAGTCAACGGTGTGTGAACATCTTATTACCGTTGTCGAAAAATATGGTGCTGCCGAAAGAGTTCATTTAGGAAAACAGGCCGGAAATGTCGGTCGTGCAGTGACAAAATTACCTTTGATGGGAAAATCCTTACATAAAACAATTGAACGAAATCAGGTGAAAACAGCAAAAAAATTGCCTGGACCAGTTCCGGCGCTGGTAATTACAGCGTTTGTCGCCCGTCGCTTACTGCGCTTTCGTCATATGCTTGCCTGTCGTCGTCGCGGGTTAATTGTTCTAACCGACCGTTATCCTCAGGACCAAATTCCTGGCGCTTACGATGGTACGGTGTTCCCACCTAACGTTGAAGGTGGTCGTTTTGTCTCATGGCTGGCAAGCCAGGAACGTAAAGCGTTTCACTGGATGGCGAGCCATAAGCCTGATCTGGTCATCAAACTCAATGTTGACCTTGAAGTTGCCTGTGCACGTAAACCCGACCATAAACGGGAATCGCTGGCGAGGAAGATTGCCATAACGCCACAGTTAACCTTTGGTGGTGCACAACTGGTTGATATCGATGCCAATCAGCCTCTGGAACAGGTGTTGGTTGATGCAGAAAAAGCGATTACGGATTTTATGACCGCGCGTGGTTATCACTAGTCAAAAATGGAAATGCCCGATCGCCAGGACCGGGCATTTTCAGGAAGGTTAAATCAACTGCAATGCTATCCAGTACAGCCCACCAGAAAGAAAAATTGCCGCCGGTAAAGTAAACACCCACGCCATCAGGATGCTGGTTACCGTTTTACGCTGTAACCCACCGCCGTCCACCACCATCGTCCCTGCTACCGCAGACGAGAGGACGTGTGTTGTGGAGACAGGCATCCCAATATAACTGGCAAGGCCGATAGACACTGCCGCCGTCATTTGTGCCGCCATGCCTTGCGCATACGTCATGCCGCGCTTACCAATCTTCTCACCGATGGTCATCGCTACACGACGCCAGCCAATCATGGTGCCAATGCCGAGCGCCAGTGCTACCGCCATGATGATCCACACCGGAGCGTACTCAATGGTGCTTAACATATCGCTGCGCAGTTTCTTCAGCAGGTTCTGGTCTTCTTTACTGACGCCTGGCAGTTTCGCCAGCTTCGCGGAGGTATCAGAGATGCACAGCATAATGCGGCGCAGCTGGCTGCGCTGACTCACGCTTAACGGCTCGTAACTTTCCATATTGCCTGGCAGCATCGTTTTAACGCGCGCAATCGCATCAAAGGTATTTGCCGGATGACAGTGAAACTCTGTTACTTGCGTGCCATCAGTCGATGCTGCAGGCAATGGAGGTTCCATGGCAATCAACTTCTGCGGCAGTTCAGGATGCTGTTGCAGGTAGTGTTCGAAGTTGGTAACGGCATCGCGGGTACGGGTAATTTCATAGCCGGACGCATTCATATTGACGACGAAGCCAGCAGGGGCAATCCCCACCAGTACCAGCATTACCAGGCCGATCCCTTTCTGCCCGTCGTTCGCGCCGTGCGAAAACGCCACGCCTGCAGCGGAAACAATCAGCGCAATACGCGTCCAGAATGGCGGTTTACGTTTGCCCTTTTTCTTTTTGCGATCTTCCGGAATGCGGTGAATACGGTCACGCTTTTTCGTCCCACTCCAGAAACGGCGCAGCAGGAAAATCAGACCACCCGCAATGACCAGGCCGACGATAGGGGAAACAATCAGCGAGGAGAAAATTTTGGTTACTTCACGCAGGTTTAACGCATCCATCACCGATGAGCCGGTTAACAGCGCGTTGGTTAAACCGATGCCGATAATCGCACCAATCAAGGTGTGCGAACTGGAGGCCGGTAAACCAAAGAACCACGTTCCCAGGTTCCAGATAATCGCCGCCAGCAGCATGGAAAAGACCATCGCCAGACCGTGAGTTGACCCCATATTCAGCAACAAATCGGTTGGTAACATATGGACAATGGCATAGGCAACGCTAAGTCCGCCCAATAACACGCCAAAAAAGTTAAAAAATGCCGCCATCACCACAGCAAGTTGTGGCTGCATGGCACGAGTATAAATAACGGTTGCCACCGCATTCGCCGTGTCATGAAAACCATTGATTGCTTCGTAGAACAACACAAATGCCAGAGCAAGTAATAACAAAAGCCCCGTATATATATCAAGGCCAACAAATAAATTTAGCATATATTAGATTACGCCATTTTGAATTTACGAACGGACGCATTATCAGTGACTTTAACGGCATGGGCAAAGTGAAATATCATTTTTTAACGATAAAAAGAGTGTTATTTCTTGTGTATTAGACAATAAGCATTCATTCAAAACCTTTAGAAATAATCAAAACACAGGTATTCCACTGGTTAATATATTCACATATGAAATGAATAAATATTTGAATATATAAATATTGAATATTTTGATTAATCCCCGTACTAATTATTCTTCATAATCAGTACGGGGTTGCTACAACATGTATTACTTTTTCACCACAATTAACGGTTCAATATCACTCTCTTTTTTGATGACCAGTGATTCATCACCGCGCAAACACGTCCCACCGTAGTTGCCGCCAACGGTGAAGGTACATACCTGAATGTATTTACCGTCCACTTTCGGCAAACACCACAGTTGCTGATAGATGTTTTTCTGCTCGGCAAATTTACCGCTGGTTTTGTCCAGCACCTCTTCATGATGGCCGACCAGGTCGATATTGCTACCACAGCGACCGGCGATCGGTTTCACTGCGTAACCTGTTTTCACCAATTCATCATTAACAGTGAAATCGGTATCCAGCAGGTAACGATGGTGCGGGAACAGCGACCAGAGGATCGGCAGAATCGCTTTGTTGCCGGGGATCACCGTCCACAGCGGCTCAAAGACCAGCACTTCCGGGCGCAGCAATACGTCGATAAGACGCACTTCGTTTTGCGGATGACCGGTACGGATTGGCACCGCAGCAAACTCACGGTCGCTAACTTCACGAATCTGATCAAACGCGGTTTCCCACGCCCAGGTTTTCCACACGCAGTTAACCAGTCGCCCTTCCCCATCAATCAGTTGCCCGGCAGCATCCCAGCCCAGTTCATCCAGCCCGCGCAAGATACGCGTTTCAAAGCCCGCCTGGTGCAGCGCCTGCTCCATAAACTGCGCGTGATAGTTTTCCTCGATATCTTTGTCCTGCATGATATGGACAAACGGACGTGCACGACTGTGTTTCCAGGCACCAGCCAGTTCGTTAATCAGCCCTTCCGCCGGATTGAAGCCGTTGCCTTTATAGCCCTGCTCCGCCCAACGTTCGAGGATCAAGCCCGCTTCGGTATGACAGGAGGCGGAGTCGGCGTTGTATTCGTAAACCTTCAGGCCACGCTCATCCATGCAGAAATCCATACGACCAGTGATCATATGGTGACGGCGACGCTGCCAGGAGAGACGCAAACGTGGCCAGAGGATTTTCGGAATGTCGAACAGCGCCAGCAGGTTGTCATCTTTCAGCACCTTGTCGGTTGCGTGAAGATACATCAGATGCAGCTCGTTGGTGGCTTTAATTAGCTCCTGCTCGGCACTCTCGGTAATGGTGTAGTAATGATACGGATCCTGATTGATCACCTGACCGTTGGCCTGCACATAGGCGTTTTGTAGCGGATCTTTTTCATCCAGCCATTTACCGTCAAACTGGCCTTTGTTTTCCAGACGCGCTCCACTGATTTTCAGCAGCTCGCCTGCAATTTCCGGCTGCGGTAAGCTGTATTCAGTATCTTCCGTCTGGATCATCCAGCCCAGAATGGTGGTGTCATCAAAAGTGTCTTTAAGGGTATAGCAGCCGTTTTCGACCACCATCTCCAGCTCGCGCGTCCACTGTTGCCCTTGCGGCAACGGGGAATGAATCACGTTCTGTTCCGCAATACGGACTTTGTTGCCATGCAATTGGGTAATGATGGCGACATGGCCAGTGTCTTTAAATTCACCGCCTTTATCCCAGATAAGAAGCGCACCCGCGACCGGCGCACGCGGCGAGCCGTTAGGAAATGCCTGCAATGGCAGGATGTTGTCATTAACCACTTCTCGCAGGAAGCGCAGCGAGAAAATCTCCCACGCCATACCCACGTCAGTAAAGACCACACCGTAATTCAGAAAGAGAAAACGGCGAGCAAATTCAACGCATTGCCACTTGTGGCCCATATATTCGTCGTCGATATAGCTACGGAATACGGCGTCATCTTCGTATTCCTGCGGATCGAGAGAACTGTAATCTGAAGAGTAGATTGCTACCCCGCCTGGGGCGTAGCCCAATAATGTCCCGAACGGGGCATCCTGGCTGGTCGTTCCTTTGCTCATCACTTTACCTTTAACAATACAACCTAAGCAGTTGGCGTAATTGTTGTGCTCTGATTACCTGCTCAGCGACATTAACCGGACAGAGGTCAGACTAATCATACACCTCATCGCAGCGGCTGGCGCAAAGGGTTAAAAAATTCACATTCTGTACAGCAAGTGACCTGCTACACTGCTTCAACACTACCACTCAGAAGGCAACTCACTATGACAGACAATACTTATCAGCCCGCGAAAGTCTGGACGTGGGATAAATCCGCTGGCGGCGCGTTCGCCAATATCAATCGCCCGTTTTCTGGTCCGACGCATGAAAAAACGCTGCCCGTTGGCAAACATCCATTGCAACTTTATTCGCTGGGAACGCCGAACGGTCAGAAAGTAACGATTATGCTTGAGGAGCTACTGGCGCTGGGCGTTACTGGTGCAGAGTACGACGCCTGGCTGATTCGTATTGGCGATGGCGATCAATTCTCCAGCGGCTTTGTCGAAGTGAACCCAAACTCGAAGATCCCGGCGCTGCGCGATCATACGCATAATCCGCCGATCCGCGTGTTTGAATCTGGTTCGATCCTGCTTTATCTGGCGGAGAAATTTGGCTACTTCCTGCCGCAGGATCTGGCAAAACGGACTGAAACGTTGAACTGGCTGTTCTGGTTACAGGGTGCCGCGCCGTTCCTCGGCGGTGGTTTTGGTCACTTTTACCATTACGCGCCGGTGAAAATTGAGTACGCCATCAACCGCTTTACCATGGAAGCCAAGCGCCTGCTCGACGTGCTGGATAAGCAACTGGCGCAGCATAAGTTTGTTGCGGGCGATGAGTACACCATTGCGGATATGGCGATTTGGCCGTGGTTTGGCAACGTGGTGCTCGGCGGCGTGTATGATGCCGCAGAGTTTCTGGATGCGGGAAGTTATAAACATGTGCAACGCTGGGCGAAAGAAGTGGGCGAACGTCCGGCAGTGAAACGTGGGCGTATTGTTAACCGCACCAACGGGCCGCTGAACGAGCAGTTGCATGAGCGCCATGACGCCAGTGATTTTGAGACAAATACAGAAGATAAGCGTCAGGGGTAAGGGTTGGTGTTCGTCGCAGCAAGCCATCCAGGCCGGATAAGGCGTTCACGCCGCATCCGGCAATCGTGCACAATGCCTGATGCGACGATGCCGCGTCTTATCAGGCCTACAAAAGCTAATCATCACGCGCTGGTAATGTCGTAATCCATTTGGCGCAGTGCGTCTAATGTGGCTTTGGCTTCATCTTCGTCGATGATGCTCATGGCAAATCCGACGTGTACCAGCACCCACTGGCCCAGCAGATCGGCAGGGTTACCTTCGCAAATCAGGGCGATATTCACGTCGCGCTTGATACCACATACTTCAACCTGCGCAAGCTGGTGAATATCTTCACCGACAGCCAGCACCTGGCCTGGAACGCCAATACACATTGTTAACTCCGGTTATTTCGATTGCCGGACAAACACGAAAAAGAACCTTTAGCGGGTGTTCCCTCTCACCCTAACCCTCTCCCCGGAGGGGCGAGGGGCCCGTCCGTGCGCTTTTTAGGCGTTGTCCTCAGTCTTATTCAACTTCAATACTTTTGACGATCAGCGAATCGCCGGTATCGACACGCAACCGCTCGCCGTGACAGAGCGGACACTGCGCATCGTGCTGATGAATCTCCACCACCTGGCTGCAATCCCAGCACCAGGCCTGGGCGGGTTTATAGACGATATGTAAATCGCACCCTTGCGCCACCGTTCCGTGGCAGACAATTTCAAAACTAAAACGGACGGCGCTCTCCTCAACGCAGGAGAGCGCGCCAATTTCCAGCCACACGGCGGTGACGCGCTTAACATCGTGCTGCTCCGCCTGCCGTTGGATAATTTCAACGGCGCTCTGGCAAAGCGACAACTCATGCATTTTCGCCCCTCCTGCGGCCAAACAGCAGGGCGCGACGCCCTGCGTGTGGTACATCCGGATTGGTGACTGGCAACGAAAGGATCATTCGTGCGCAGTCATCCGTCAGGCGTTGGCCTTCTTCAATCGACATGCTGTGCGAAAGCGGCGACATCAGCGAACAGGAGAGGTATTGCGAAACACCGTCCAGTTCGCCAACGGTAAAGGTCATGGTGCCATACGGCAGTTGCAGACCAATTTTTTCACTCACTTTGCGCAGCGGCCAGAGTTGATCCGGGCCGGGGAAGATAACTGCACTCAGCATCCACGGGGTGATCACACACCCCGTCCACTGACCTTCGAACAGCGTAAAATCAGAAACATACACCGGCATTGAAGGATGCAGAAAAGAGAGATCGTGCATCGAACGCCGGGCAATTTCTTCAAACGCTGCCTGTACTTGCGCCTTCGGGGAGGTCTGGAAACCTGCTATCTCTTCAGTCATGAATCGCCTCCCGTGGGATGGCTTCCACGCCTGATTCGCGCAGCGCAGCCAGAACCAGCTCAAGCGCAGGTTCAATCATTGCTTCAACCGTCGGCGTTAAGCCGATGTGTGGCTCCAGCGATTCCGGGATCACGCCGACCAGGGTCAGCTTTTTCGGAAACTCACCGGTGAAGCGCAGGGCCGACAATACGTCGGCCAGGCCAAGCTGATGCGGAGAGATTTTGTTGGTAAACAACGCCGGAACTTCTTCATCCCGCAGGATCATCATCGTTCCCGGCGTGTTCTTTTTCGACACAATGGCATCCGCAATAATCAGATGATCGCGATTTGCCATGTCGCTAAGCAGCTCCATTCCCGCCGTGCCGCCATCGAGGATCTCAACATAATCCGGCAGAATGTATCGTTGCTCTAACGCTTCGACAATCCGCACGCCGATGGCTTCATCGGTCAGCAAAATATTGCCGACCCCTAAGACTAAAATACGCATTACAGAACCTTCACTGAAACCACTTCGTTGCCGTCGGCATCCACTACGTGTACCGCACAGGCCATGCACGGGTCGAAGGAGTGAATGGTACGCACCACTTCCAGCGGTTTATTCGGATCGGCAACCGGTGTACCCACCAGCGACTGCTCGTAAGGACCGACGTCATCATTGAAGTTACGCGGACCAGAGTTCCAGGTTGATGGAACAACCGCCTGGTAGTTGCTGATGATACCGTCTTTAATAACCATCCAGTGAGAGAGCATACCGCGCGGCGCTTCGAGGAAGCCAACACCTTTGAACTCACCCGTTGCCGGAATGTTCGGCTTCACAAAGGTGGTGTGATCGCCTTTGCCGATATTGGTGATCAGTGCACTGTATTGGTTTTGCAGGATATCCTGCAATTCACAGCAGTGAACGGTACGACCAATAATACGGCCCAGCGTGGAGTGCAGCTGTGCCACTTCCAGCGTGTTGCCAGTCAGTTTCTGATAAATCGCAACGATTTCATTCAGTTTGTTCTGGGTAGATTCGCGACCTGCCGCCAGTTTCACCAGCATATTAGCCAGCGGACCCACTTCTACCGTTTTGCCGTAGAAAGTCGGTGATTTCACCCAGGAATATTTCCCGTCGTCAGACCAACCATCATAAGCCGGAATGGTGGTACCTTCCCACGGCGCCTGTGGCGCTTCGTCTTTATACCAGGAGTGCTTCGCGCTTTCCTGAATGCCTTTGATCAGGTATTCATCGGAATGAGAAGTGATCGGACGATACGAGGACAGATCCGCATTCTCAATGTAGCCGCCCGGGAACAGGAAGCTGCCGTTTTTGCTGTCGGTCGGGAATTCCGGCACGCTCAGGTAGTTCACCGCACCTTTACCGCGCGTCAGCCATTCCGGGTAGAACGCGGCGATAACCGCGGTATCAACCTTATAAACCTGCTCAACAAAGTCGCTCAGTTTGTCGATGAAAGACTTGATGTACATCAGGCGCTCAAGGTTCAACACGCCCAACCCGTCGAGGTTGATTGGGTTCGCGACACCACTCACTGCCAGGTTCTGAATGTGCGGCGTTTTACCGCCCAGCAGCGCCACGACGCGGTTAGCGTCACGCTGGCACTCCAGCGCCTGCAGGTAGTGCGCTACCGCAATCAGGTTCACTTCCGGCGGCAGTTTCATCGCCGGGTGACCCCAGTAGCCATTGGCGAAAATACCCAACTGACCGCTGGCAACCAGATCTTTGATCTTGTTCTGAACTTTAGTGAACTCTTCCGGACTGTTCAGATGCCAGGTCGAAACGCCTTTCAGCATTTCGGAGGCTTTGGTTGGGTCAGCTTGCAGTGCAGAAGTGATGTCCACCCAGTCCAGCGCCGAAAGCTGATAGAAATGAACGATATGGTCATGCGTGGTGTGCGCAGCCAGAATGATGTTACGGATGTATTGCGCGTTAACCGGAACGTCGATATTCAGCGCACTTTCTGCCGCACGAACGGAAGACAGCGCGTGAGTGGTAGTACATACGCCACAGATACGTTGCACAATCATCCATGCATCGCGCGGATCGCGGTTTTTCACGATCTCTTCCATGCCGCGCCACATGGTACCGGAAGCCCATGCTTTCGAAACGACGCCATTTTCGATTTCGCAATCGATGCGTAAATGCCCCTCAATACGGGTTACCGGATCAATAGTAATTCTCTGGCTCATGCTTTGCTCGCCTCATGACGATTATGATCGTTTTGTTTTAAAGGAGGAAGTATCGGCAGTAGACGAATGAGTACGATGTAAGCGCAAATCTCAATAGCCACAAAACCAATAGAAATCAACAGTTCTTCCCAGGTCGGGAAGTAGGCGTAACCGCCGCCCGGGTTGAATGCCACCAACGAATAGGTCAGACGCCAGGTTGCACAACCTAACAGTGCGCTCAGTGCTGACAGGAACAGCATGCGGGAATCATTACGCAGCTTCGCCACACGCAGAACGACCAGCGGGAAGAGCATCAGCAGGACTTCAATCCAGAACATCACGGAGTAGAAGTCACCGGCAAACGCTAACGACAGCTTGTCGCGATAGATAAGCTCGCCAAAGCGCAGCCCGATGAAAATCGCCAGCAACACACTGATGGTGTTGGTCAGCTTGACGAACAGGCTCTTTTCATCCGGACCGTTGCCACGCAGACCCGCCTGCACCAGTGAACCTTCAAAGATGACAATCGAGAAGCCCATGATGAACGCCGTCAGCAGCGAGAACAGCGGCAACATTTCATAGCTCTGCCAGAGCGGATGCACCTTGTAGCCCGCCGAGATCATCAGCGACCCCATTGAAGACTGGTGCATGGTCGGCAGCAGCGCACCGAGCGCGATGATGAAGAACATCACCTTGTTCAGACGTTGTAGCGACACCTTCCAGCCCAGACGTTCAAACAGTGCCGGAGCAAACTCCAGAGCCATCACGCCGATGTAGATGGTCATACAGACCGCCGTCTCGAACAGTACCGAGTTCACGTTGAAGTGACCCGGAATGTAGAAGTACGGCAGGTTCCAGTAGCGACCCACGTCGATAGTGATCGACAAGCCACCCAGTGAGTAACCAAACAGACTCGCCAACAGCGCCGGACGCACCAGCGGATGGTATTGCCCACGGTTAAAGACGTATACCGCCCACGCCAGCGCCCAGCCGCCACAGGCAAAGCCGGTGCCAATCAGCAGGTCAAACGCGATCCACACGCCCCACGGGAAGCCGCCGTTCAGGTCAGAGACAGAGCCCAGACCGAACACCAGACGCTTCACAATCAGGAGCATACAGATGACGATTAACGGTCCAAAAATCATGACCGGTTTACTGATGATTTTGCCACCCAGCGGTTGTGGATCATGACTCATGATCGTCTCCTCCGTCGTGATGGTCGTTTTTGGTGTTGCGACGAACCAGCACGGTTAAGCCCGCCAGCACAGCCAGTGGTAGCATCATGCCTTTATACAGGGTGTGTTGAATATTTTCGGAACGCGCACCGGTAGAAAGATCGTCCAGTTTCGGCAGGTCGAGATTTTCATAAGGCACACCCGTCAGTACCAGAACCTGAGTACCGCCGCCCTCTTTCTCGCCGTACAGATGCGGATAATATTTCGGCACCGTATGCAGGTAAGTGTCGCCAGATTTCAGCGTCTGACGCGGATAGTGGTATTCGCTGCCAGGCTTCAGCGCCAGACGTTTTTTCGCCTCCGCCATCAGCTCTTCACGCGTACCGAAAATCACCGCGCCCGCCGGGCACACTTCTACGCAGCCAGGCAGACCGCCTTTATCGAGACGTTCCACACCTTTCTGGTTGCACAGCTCGCACTTATGCAGCGCACCAAACGGGTTGTTGTAGTCGTACTTCGGCACGTTGTACGGACAGGCGACCATGCAGTAACGGCAACCGGTGCACACGTCTTTGTCGTAATGGACAATGCCGGTTTTCGGATCTTTTTTCAGTGCAGAGACCGGGCACACAGAGACACAGTTCGGATCGACGCAGTGCATACACTGTTTCTTAATGTACGCGTAGCCGTTCTCCTCCTGGTCTTTGTTGACCCCTGTGCCGCTGGTCCACACCTGAATGATGTTATTGGTATACGGCGACAGTTTGTCGTTGTTCGACCAGGTCTGTTCCCCTTGCGGGTTACGTTCAGGGAAGTTGATATCCTGACACTTGGTGACGCAAGCCTGGCAGCCTACGCACAAGGTCGAGTCGTACAACATCCCCAGCGATCCCGGAATTGGCGGGCGGTTTTCAGCAGCCGCATGACTGACAGACGGCAGCGCGCCCGTCAGCAATGCCCCGCAGGAGGCTGCTTTAATAAAATTACGTCTGTTCACGGTTATTCTCCCCGTGAGTCAGCGTTATCTTTCTTTTGCTGACGACCCAGTTCACGCACCGCCATCACGCTGACACCGGCAACCAGCCCAACCACACCGCCGAGCAAACCAATAGCGCCTGCAGAGACGTTGCCGCCCTCTTTAGCGTTAACATCCGGTTTCTGTGAACGCGGAGTCTGATTTTCGACGTTGGCAAGCTGATGGATGCCTTTATGGAAGCCGATACCTTTTTCGTTACAGCCATAGCACGGGTGACCAATCGCCACCGGCCACACACCGCCAACATCGCAGAATTGCAGCGTTGAGCAGTTGCCGTAAGTTTCTGGCCCTTTACAGCCGAGGTGGTACAGGCACCAGCCTTCGCGGTGGCCTTCATCACCGAACTCTTTGGCAAAACGACCAGCATCGAAGTGCGGGCGACGTTCGCAGTGTTCGTGAATCAGACGGCCATAGGCGAAGGTCGGACGGTTTTTGTCATCCAGTTTCGGCGGTTTGCCGTAAGTGATGATGTGCGCAACGGTCGCGAGGAAGTTGTGCGGGTTCGGCGGGCAGCCCGGAATATTGATAACGGTTTTGCCTGGCAGAACTTCTTGCAAGCTGACTGCGCCAGTTGGGTTAACTCCAGCTGCGGCAACACCGCCCCACGCGGAGCAGGAACCAATAGCGATAATGGCTGCTGCGCCTTCCGCCGCTTTGCGGATGTGATCCACAATCGGCTCACCGGCAACCATGCAATAAATACCGTTATCTTTTAATGGGATGGAACCATCCACCACTAACACATACTGCCCTTTGTACTTCTCGAGAGCGTTATGTTTGTTCTCTTCGACCTGATGACCGAAGGCGGCGGAAAGCACTTCGTGATATTCCAGAGAGATAGTCTCCAGCACGAGGTTTTCTACCGTTGGATGCGTTGCACGAAGCAGAGATTCCGTACAACCGGTGCACTCCTGCGCGCCAATCCAGATAACTGGCGGACGCTGCGGGTTAGTAACCGATTCGGCCATCTCTGCAGCGGCTTTGCTACTTAACCCCATGGTGGCGGCTAATGCTGCACAAAGCTTCATGAAATCACGACGGTTAATGCCGTGAGAATGGATGAGGGTGTTATCTCCAGTCATTTATAGTTATTCCGTTGCGAGGACCTGGCATATATTTTGCCTCAATCGCAAAATCAATAATGCGATCGATGCGCCATTTACCACACATTTATTATGGTTATCGATATCATGATACTGCGGCGGGGCGCTAAAACGAAGGGAAGAAGCATTAGTGTAATTAATTAAAGCAAGATAATACGTATGTTTGATCAATTTTCGAGGCGATAACCGGCCATAAAAAAGCGCAACGTAGAACAGGAATTATTCTCACGAAAGAAATCCATTACCATCTCTTTATCCAGTCCATAGCGGCGCGTCAGAATACCCGCTTCCCAGGCGCTAAGCTGGCGATCTCCGGTCTTTTCGTACATCCGGTGTGAGTAGCCTAATACAAAACCGCGTTTATAATCGGCACAGAATTTTGTCACATTAACCGCACTGTCGGCATGCGTTGCTTTTAATCCCGCCATTAAGCCTTTACCAAAATGGTTATTCATCGTTCACCCCATTCGTTATATATCGCCATATATAGCGATATTTTAGGCAAAGAACGACTTTTGCGCACGCTATTTTTTCATACTTGTTTAAGACGTAATCCCGTAAGAGATAAACCTATCAGGAGAGATATTTATCGAACCATTTCAGTGTCCTTTGCCAGGCAAGATCGGCGGCAGATTTGTCATAACGGGGCGTGGAATCATTATGGAATCCGTGATTAACCCCCGGATAGATATAAGCCTCATAAACCTTATTATTGTCTTTCAACGCCGCCTCGTAAGGAGGCCAGCCCTCGTTGATTCGGGTGTCCAGTTCCGCGAAGTGGAGTAGTAAAGGCGCTTCAATCTTCGCCACATCGGCAGTGGGTGCCTGACGACCATAAAACGGCACCGCGCAGGCCAGTTCCGGATACGCGACAGCCGCCGCGTTCGATACGCCACCGCCATAGCAAAATCCGGTAATACCCACTTTACCTGTCGCTTGCGGATAGCGTTGCATAAACTCAATTGCGGCAAAGAAATCATTCATCAGTTTGGTTGGATCAACCTGCTGTTGCAGCTCACGACCTTTATCATCATTTCCCGGATAACCTCCAACGGAACTTAATCCGTCAGGTGCCAGGGCGATATACCCCGCCTTCGCCACTCGCCGTGCCACATCTTCGATATACGGATTCAGTCCACGATTCTCATGCACCACCCCCACGGCTGGCGTTTTGCCGCTCATTTTTGCGGGTTTCACCAGATAACCCCGTACCTCGCCGTGACCATTTGGCGAAGGATACGTGATGTACTCAGCAACAATCTCCGGGTCGGTAAACTCTACCTGAGTCGCCAGCGCATAATTTGGCTTGAGCAAATCAAACAACGCTAATGCCGTCATCCCGCCCACCGCATACTTCGCCGCAAGGTTGAGGAACTCACGTTTCGAAATTTTCCCGTGAACGTAATAGTCGTAGTAATCCAACAACTCTTGTGGGAAATCTTTGGCGGTTAAACGCGGCATCGTTGCATTCCTCAACTGGTGTTTTTTTAAGCAAAGCATAAGCGCGTGTTTTTGCCCAGTTTTTCGTCACTCTGTGAGCCAGACTACGGGATACGCGCTGGCGAATCGCTAAACTAGAAACATTGTTTCGAAATTGAACGGTGGAAAGGAGAGGTCATGGTCTGGTTAGCGAATCCCGAACGTTACGGGCAGATGCAGTACCGCTATTGCGGAAAAAGTGGTTTACGCCTGCCCGCGTTATCGCTCGGTTTATGGCACAATTTCGGTCACGTTAACGCGCTGGAATCACAGCGTGCAATCCTGCGTAAAGCGTTTGATTTAGGCATTACGCACTTTGATTTAGCCAACAATTACGGGCCGCCTCCAGGAAGCGCAGAAGAGAACTTTGGTCGCCTGCTGCGCGAGGATTTTGCTGCTTATCGCGATGAACTGATTATCTCTACCAAGGCTGGCTACGATATGTGGCCCGGCCCGTACGGCTCTGGCGGTTCACGTAAATACCTGCTCGCCAGCCTCGACCAAAGCCTGAAGCGTATGGGGCTTGAGTATGTCGATATCTTTTACTCTCATCGCGTCGATGAAAATACGCCGATGGAAGAAACCGCCTCTGCGCTGGCTCATGCGGTACAAAGCGGTAAGGCGCTGTATGTCGGGATCTCCTCTTACTCGCCAGAGCGGACGCAAAAAATGGTCGAGTTGCTGCACGAGTGGAAAATTCCGCTTTTAATTCATCAACCTTCGTACAATTTACTGAACCGCTGGGTGGATAAAAGCGGCCTGCTGGATACCCTGCAAAATAACGGCGTGGGCTGTATTGCCTTTACTCCTCTGGCTCAGGGATTGCTGACCGGAAAATATCTCAACGGCATTCCGCAAGATTCACGGATGCATCGTGAAGGGAATAAAATTCGTGGTCTGACGCCGAAAATGCTTACCGAAGCCAACCTCAACAGCCTGCGCTTATTGAATGAAATGGCACAGCAGCGTGGACAATCAATGGCGCAAATGGCGTTAAGCTGGTTGCTGAAAGATGATCGCGTGACGTCGGTATTGATTGGTGCCAGCCGCGCGGAGCAACTAGAGGAGAACGTGCAGGCGCTGAATAATCTGACATTTAGCACCGAGGAGCTGGCGCAGATTGATCAGCATATCGCCGATGGCGAACTGAATCTGTGGCAGGCGTCGTCCGATAAATGACCTGTTAATAACGGGCGCGCGAACCGCGCCCGAATCAGATCAGTGATTATGACGAGTCAGTCGGTCAAGATAGCCCATCACAAATGCAGAAAGCACAAACGTCAGATGGATAATGACGTACCACATCAGTTTGTTATCCGGGACATTTTTCGCATCCATAAAGACGCGCAGTAAGTGAATGGAAGAAATTGCCACAATCGACGCTGCTACTTTGTTTTTCAGCGACGTTGCGTCCATTTTCCCCAGCCAGTTCAGCTTCTCTTTGTTCTCGGAGATATCCAGCTGTGAGACGAAATTCTCATAACCGGAAAACATCACCATCACCAGCAAACCGCCAACCAGCGTCATATCCACCAGCGACAGCAACACGAGGATCAAATCTGATTCCGCCATCGAGAAGATATTCGGCAGTACGTGAATAATCTCCTGGAAGAACTTCAGCGCCAGGGCAACTAACGCCAGCGAAAGGCCAAAGTACACGGGGGCAAGCAGCCAGCGAGAAGCATACATTGCATTTTCAAAAAAACGTTCCATACATTCCTGTCGTGTAGTTAAAACGGGCAACAGTATATCGCAATTGAGTAAACAGCACGCAACAGCAAATCAACATATACGTTAAACCTTTGTCGCATAATTCTGAGGTTTAGGGATCTTCCTGGTTCCCTTATCAACGCATCGAGAGCGTCTACCCTTAAAGGACGTTGAACCTGAAGGGAGAAAAACGATGTCTCATTTAAAATGACCCGACCACGCAGTATTACACTGGTGAATATCCCAAACAGAAACAACCGACGCCAGGCATCCAGGCGAAGATGACACCGATACCGGATTGCGGCGAGAAAACCTATGTTGGTAGCGCTCGCCTGAAAGATCGTAAAGCACTGGTGACAGGGGGCGATTCCGGAATAGGTCGCGCTGCCGCCATCGCTTACGCGCGAGAAGGGGCTGACGTGGCGATCAGTTATCTTCCCGTGGAAGAAGAAGACGCTCAGGATGTGAAAAAGATCATTGAAGAATGCGGACGCAAAGCCGTTCTGCTGCCAGGCGATTTAAGCGATGAGAAATTCGCCCGTTCGCTGGTTCACGAAGCGCACAAGGCGTTAGGCGGGCTGGATATTATGGCGCTGGTCGCCGGGAAACAGGTTGCCATTCCGGATATTGCAGACCTCACCAGCGAACAGTTTCAAAAGACCTTTGCCATTAACGTTTTCGCGCTGTTCTGGCTAACCCAGGAAGCGATCCCCCTGCTACCGAAAGGTGCAAGTATCATCACCACTTCGTCAATCCAGGCATACCAGCCAAGTCCGCATTTACTGGACTATGCGGCTACGAAGGCGGCGATTCTGAACTACAGCCGTGGCCTGGCAAAACAGGTCGCGGAGAAAGGTATTCGGGTGAATATTGTCGCGCCAGGCCCTATCTGGACGGCACTGCAAATTTCCGGCGGACAAACGCAGGATAAGATCCCGCAGTTTGGTCAGAAAACGCCGATGAAGCGTGCGGGGCAACCGGCGGAACTGGCCCCTGTATATGTTTATCTGGCAAGTCAGGAGTCGAGCTACGTCACCGCAGAAGTGCACGGCGTGTGCGGCGGCGAGCATTTAGGTTAAAAAAATGCCCGGTTGTGAAAAGCAACCGGGCATCATTGTGAATTCACTCTTACCTGATGTGGCGAAAACGCCTTATCCGCCTACAAACGCATGAAGATTCAACATGTTGCAATAGATTTTGTAGGCCTGATAAGCGTAGCGCATCAGGCATTGAGCACCTAATGCCGGATGCGTCGTGAACGCCTTATCCGGCCTACAAACGCACGAAGATTCAACATGTTGCAATAGATTTTGTAGGCCTGATGAGCGTAGCGTATCAGGCAATTCTACTTTACTTCGCTTTGGCGGTTTCTTCGCCGACCAGACCTATCTTCAGGTAACCCGCCTGATGCAGCGTATCCATTACCTTCATCAACGTCTCGTAATCGACGGTTTTGTCCGCTCGGAAGAAGATGGTGGTGTCTTTCTTGCCTTCGGTTAACGCATTCAACGCCGTAATCATTGTTTCATCGGTGACCGGATCGTTACCGATAAACATCGAGTTGTCTGCCTTCACCGACAGATAAACCGGTTTTTCCGGGCGCGGCTGCGGCGTGCTGGTAGAAGCAGGCAAGTTCACCTTCACATCTACCGTCGCTAACGGTGCCGCCACCATAAAGATAATCAGCAGAACCAACATCACGTCGATAAACGGCGTCACGTTGATATCATGCATTTCGCCGTTATCGTCGAGGTTTTCGTTAAGATGCATTGCCATCGGACATTATCCTGCGCGTAATTTTTGTGCGACACGAACCGGATGCGCAGCGGCGCTGGCTTCCAGATCCAGGTCACGGCTTTGCAGCAACAATACCTGCGCTGCAACATCACCCAGCATCGCTTTAAAGCCGCCAATCTGGCGTGCAAATACGTTATAGATAACGACCGCAGGAATCGCTGCCACGAGGCCGATTGCCGTTGCTAACAGAGCTTCTGCGATACCCGGCGCAACGACTGCCAGGTTAGTGGTCTGCGTTTGCGCGATACCAATAAAGCTGTTCATGATGCCCCAGACCGTACCAAACAGACCAACGAACGGAGAAATCGCGCCGATGGTTGCCAGATAGCCGTTACCGCGGCCCATTTGACGACCCACTGCGGCGACCCGACGCTCCAGACGGAAGCTGGTACGTTCTTTAATACCTTCGTTATCGTCGCTGCCTTCTGACAGTTCCAGCTCATTCTGCGCTTCATTGAGCAAATGCAGGCTTAAGCTTTTGCTACCAAAATCAGCGGCGATATCGTTGGCCTGGTTTAAGGAACGTGCTTCAGCCAGCAGTTGCTGCTCGCGCTTAAGGCGACGCTTCTGATTGAAGAACTCTACGCTCTTACTGAAGAAGATTGCCCAGGTGACTACGGAGGCCAAAATAAGCCCAATCATCACGCACTTAACGACAATATCGGCGTGCTGATACATACCCCAGACGGAAAGGTCCGTCTGCATTAAATTATTACCCACTGTGTATCTCCAGGACGCAAGTCACAAAATCTGCGCATAATAATATCAAAACGACGTCGAATTGATAGTCGTTCTCATTACTATTTGCATACTGCCGTACCTTTGCTTTCTTTTCCTTGCGTTTACGCAGTAAAAAAGTCACCAGCACGCCATTTGCGAAAATTTTCTGCTTTATGCCAATTCTTCAGGATGCGCCCGCGAATATTCATGCTAGTTTAGACATCCAGACGTATAAAAACAGGAATCCCGACATGGCGGACAAAAAGCTTGATACTCAACTGGTGAATGCAGGACGCAGCAAAAAATACACTCTTGGCGCGGTAAATAGCGTGATTCAGCGCGCTTCTTCGCTGGTATTTGAGAGTATGGAAGCCAAAAAGCACGCGACGCGCAATCGCGCCAATGGCGAGTTGTTCTATGGACGGCGCGGAACGTTAACCCATTTTTCCTTACAACAAGCGATGTGTGAACTGGAAGGTGGCGCAGGCTGCGCGCTATTTCCCTGCGGGGCGGCAGCGGTTGCTAATTCGATTCTTGCTTTTGTCGAACAGGGCGATCATGTGTTGATGACCAACACCGCCTATGAACCGAGTCAGGATTTCTGTAGCAAAATCCTCAGCAAACTGGGCGTAACGACATCGTGGTTTGATCCGCTGATTGGTGCCGATATCGTTAAGCATCTGCAGCCAAACACTAAAATCGTGTTTCTGGAATCGCCGGGTTCCATCACTATGGAAGTCCACGACGTTCCGGCGATTGTTGCCGCCGTGCGCAGTGTGGTGCCGGATGCCATCATTATGATCGACAACACCTGGGCAGCCGGTGTGCTGTTTAAGGCGCTGGATTTTGGCATCGATGTTTCTATTCAGGCCGCCACCAAATATCTGGTTGGGCATTCAGATGCGATGATTGGCACTGCCGTGTGCAATGCCCGTTGCTGGGAGCAGCTACGGGAAAATGCCTATCTGATGGGCCAGATGGTCGATGCCGATACCGCCTATATAACCAGCCGTGGCCTGCGCACATTAGGTGTGCGTTTGCGTCAACATCATGAAAGCAGTCTGAAAGTGGCCGAATGGCTGGCAGAACATCCGCAAGTTGCGCGAGTTAACCACCCTGCCCTGCCTGGCAGTAAAGGACACGAATTCTGGAAACGAGACTTTACAGGCAGCAGCGGGCTATTTTCCTTTGTGCTTAAGAAAAAACTCAATGATGAAGAGCTGGCGAACTATCTGGATAACTTCAGTTTATTCAGCATGGCCTACTCGTGGGGCGGGTATGAATCGTTGATCCTGGCAAATCAACCAGAACATATCGCCGCCATTCGCCCACAAGGCGAGATCGATTTTAGCGGGACCTTGATTCGCCTGCATATTGGTCTGGAAGATGTCGACGATCTGATTGCCGATCTGGACGCCGGTTTTGCACGGATTGTATAACATTGCCACTTTTGGACAATTTTGCAGACATTTTATTGTGAAAAGTCTTAAATTGTTGCGTCCGGGATCAAGGCGTCCCGGACGATTCAGGAGTACAATAGGCAGATAAAAGCTTAAACGCTGTTCCACAGGAAAGTCCATGGCTGTTATTCAAGATATCATCGCTGCGCTCTGGCAACACGACTTTGCCGCGCTGGCGGATCCTCATATTGTTAGCGTTGTTTACTTTGTCATGTTTGCCACGCTGTTTTTAGAAAACGGCCTGCTGCCCGCCTCATTTTTGCCAGGCGACAGCTTGTTGATACTGGCAGGCGCATTGATTGCCCAAGGGGTTATGGATTTTCTGCCTACGATTGCGATTCTGACCGCCGCAGCAAGTCTGGGCTGCTGGCTAAGTTATATTCAGGGGCGCTGGTTAGGGAATACCAAAACGGTGAAAGGCTGGCTGGCACAGCTTCCTGCTAAATATCACCAGCGCGCCACCTGCATGTTTGACCGCCACGGTCTGCTGGCGCTGCTGGCTGGACGTTTTCTTGCATTTGTCCGTACGCTGCTGCCAACCATGGCGGGAATTTCCGGTCTGCCAAACCGCCGCTTCCAGTTTTTCAACTGGTTAAGTGGATTGCTGTGGGTCAGCGTGGTAACCAGTTTTGGCTATGCCTTAAGTATGATTCCGTTCGTTAAACGCCATGAAGATCAGGTAATGACGTTCCTGATGATCCTGCCAATTGCCTTGTTAACCGCTGGCTTGTTAGGCACGCTGTTTGTGGTGATTAAAAAAAAATACTGTAACGCCTGACGATTTTCCCCGTTCCCGGCTGCTGTACCGGGAACGTATTTAATTCCCCTGCATCGCCCGCATTCTTGCCGCATCTTCCCCCGGCGTCACACCGAAGTAACGTTTAAACTCACGGCTAAATTGCGATGCGCTTTCATAGCCGACGCGCATCGCTGCTGCGCTGGCCTTCATGCCGTCATGGATGATCATCATCCGCGCCTTATGCAGACGGTAATTCTTCAAATACTGCAACGGCGAGGTGCTGGTGACAGACTTAAAATTATGGTGGAACGCCGATACGCTCATGTTGGCTTCTGCCGCCAGTTGCTCGACGCTCAGGTTTTCGGTGTATTTATTCTCAATTCGTTTCAGCACGCGGCTAATCAGACTGAAGTGAGTCTGGCGACTGACCAGCGCCAGTAACGCGCCGCCGCAAGGTCCGGTCAGCACGTAGTACAGAATTTCGCGGATGATCTGTTTGCCGAGAATACGCGCATCCAGTGGTCGCTCCATCACGTCGAGTAACCGCTCCGCCGCGAATAAAATCTCTTCTGATAACGTGGCGGAGTTAATCCCGCTGGCTGCCATCGACGGCTGGAAATGCTCATCTTCGCCAATGTCCATCAACAGTTCCTGTAACTGCAAAATATCGACATTGAGACGCAACCCTGCCAGCGGCACCTCTGACGTGGCATAGGTTTCGCACTCAAACGGCAACGGCACCGTCAGCAGCAGGTATTCATTGGCATCATAACGAAACACGCGTTCATT
>NZ_JBQZXE010000015.1:0-50333 GCF_053555855.1 Shigella sp. SIG3 | reverse complement strand
AATCGCAGGCTATTACATGAAACGTATTGGCAAGCGACTATTAATGCTCATTGCTATCGTGAGTGGTATGTGTTTTTACGCCAGCGTACTCATGGCGACGACTCCGGCGGTTGAGCTGGAATTGCAAATTCTAAATGCCATCTTCCTTGGTATTCTCTGTGGTATCGGCATGCTTTATTTTCAGGACTTGATGCCTGAAAAAATAGGCTCTGCGACAACGTTATATGCAAATACTTCACGCGTCGGCTGGATTATCGCCGGCTCTGTTGACGGAATTATGGTTGAAATCTGGAGCTACCATGCGTTGTTCTGGCTGGCGATAGGGATGTTGGGTATTGCGATGATTTGCCTGCTGTTTATTAAAGATATTTAGCTCACCAGTCTGGGCTAAGAAAAATCGGCGTGGCGCAAACAGAGCCATCCTCGCCATTTTTGCTATCATGCCTGCATACATAAACGACAAAACAGTATGCAGAGGGAAAAATGGGTTCCACCAGAAAGGGGATGCTGAACGTTCTGATTGCCGCCGTGTTGTGGGGAAGTTCAGGGGTCTGTGCGCAATACATCATGGAGCAAAGCCAGATGTCGTCGCAGTTTTTGACTATGACGCGTTTGATATTCGCCGGTTTGATTCTGCTGACGCTGTCATTTGTTCATGGCGATAAAATCTTTTCTATTATTAACAATCACAAAGATGCCATTAGTCTGCTGATTTTTTCCGTGGTTGGCGCGCTAACCGTACAGCTCACTTTTTTGCTAACCATCGAAAAATCGAACGCAGCCACGGCAACGGTGCTGCAATTCCTCTCACCGACGATTATCGTCGCCTGGTTCTCACTGGTACGTAAATCGCGCCCGGGCATTCTGGTTTTCTGCGCTATTTTGACATCGCTGGTCGGGACTTTTTTATTGGTGACACACGGTAATCCGACGTCATTATCGATCTCTCCTGCCGCGTTATTCTGGGGCATTGCCTCGGCATTTGCTGCTGCATTCTATACCACCTATCCCTCAACGCTGATTGCCCGCTATGGCACGTTGCCTGTCGTCGGCTGGAGTATGCTGATCGGCGGTCTGATTCTATTGCCTTTTTATGCCAGACAAGGGACAAACTTTGTCGTTAACGGCAGTTTGATTTTGGCGTTTTTTTATTTGATCGTCATTGGTACGTCCCTGACATTTAGTCTGTACCTGAAAGGAGCACAATTAATTGGCGGTCCAAAAGCCAGCATTTTGAGCTGTGCAGAACCATTAAGTAGCGCGCTACTCTCTTTGCTGTTGCTGGGGATCACGTTCACATTACCGGACTGGCTGGGAACGCTGCTGATTCTGTCATCGGTAATTTTGATTTCAATGGATTCCCGTCGCCGCGCCAGAAAAATAAATCGTCCGGCGCGGGATGAGTGAGAATTACCAGCCAGGCACCGCGCCACCGTTAAAGATGGTTTCTGCCGCTTTAGCGACTTCGGATGATTGATAAGATTGCAGAAATTCCTTCACGTTTTCTGCATTCTTATTATCTTCCCGTGCCACCAAAATATTCACATACGGCGAATTTTTATCTTCAATAAATACACTGTCGTGCACCGGAGAAAGCCCGGTCTGCTGAATGTAAGTGGTGCTGATAATCGCCACATCAACTTTGGGATCATCCAGTACGCGCGGGAGCTGCGCCCCCTCGAGTTCCATAATCTGCAAATGACGAGGATTATCGGTTATATCCAGCGCGGTAGGTAATAACCCTTTTCCCTCTTTCAGAGTAATTAGCTTCTCTTTTTGCAACAGTAAAAGCGCACGACCAAGGTTGGTCGGGTCGTTGGGGATCGCCACTGTCGCGCCTTCTTTTATTTGCGCCACGGTTTTGATTTTTTTGGAATAACCCGCCATGGGGAAGACAAACGTATTTCCCACCGCTACCAGTTTATAACCATGCGCCTGATTATCTTGTTCAAGAAAGGGTCGATGCTGGAAGACGTTCGCATCAAGTTCGCCATGATTTGTCGCATCGTTCGGTAGCAACGAACCGCTAAATCCTACCAGTTGAACATCGAGGCCATATTTCTCTTTTGCCACCTTTTTAGCGACTTCCGCGACATCTTGTTCTGCGCCATTTATAACGCCAACTTTAATGTGTTTTGCATCGCTGCTACTCTGGTCGCAACCTGCCAGCAGAATTCCGGCCAGCAATAATGCGGCCCCTGTCCGTAGATGATGTGTTGTCAGTTTCATTTTTTTATCCTTTTATTAATGATTACCTGACTATAGCGGTAAGGTCGCTGCGGTTTAAAAAACGAAACGCTATCGATAAGAATAAAAAGGAATAAAAGTGGAATATAAAGTCTGGCACTTCTTACTGACCACGCAAGCGCGTTTCGTACAGCATGATGAGAGCGATGAAAGCAAACTACACTTATGCTTCATTCGATACACATTTGTAAAAGGTTGAATCCATGAAACCAACGACACTACTGCTTATTTTCACTTTTTTCGCTATGCCAGGCATCGTATACGCCGAGTCGCCTTTTAGCTCACTGCAGTCCGCAAAAGAGAAAACCACGGTATTACAAGATTTACGTAAAATTTGCACGCCACAGGCGTCATTATCAGATGAAGCGTGGGAAAAGTTAATGTTGTCAGATGAAAACAATAAACAACATATACGCGAGGCCATCGTGGCGATGGAACGTAATAATCAGAGCAATTATTGGGAAGCGTTGGGTAAGGTAGAATGCCCGGATATGTAAGAACAGCAACAACTACTGACCAACGCTTCTTTACCTGATATCAGGATTTCTTCATTTTCACCTTTGCAGTAACCAACAATGCAGTCAGCAACATCAATGTGCCGGACAACATCAACGGCGAAGTCAGACCAATATTATCCAGCGCATAACCGCCGATTGCCGCGCCACAGGTATTAGCAAGCTGAATAACCGCCACCTGAATAGACCCGGCTTTTTCTGCCTGATCGGCCAGCGAGCGGGTGATCCACGTTGACCAGCCGACGGGAACCAATGCAAAAGTTAGCCCCCAGATAATCGCCACGCCGGTAGCAACGATTTTATCGCTTCCCCACAACGTCAGTACCAACGCACTCACAGCCAGTATTAACGGCGCGCCTGCTAAGGCCAGTTTTACCGAACGTTTAAGAATGAACGACGAAAGCGACGTACCAATAAAGCTGGCGATACCAAAACTCAACAGCACCAGCGTTAAGCCATCCACGCCGAATCCCGCCAGGTTCATATACACCGGGCGAATATACGTGAAGAAAGCAAACTGCCCGGCGAAAGACATGAAGATGGCGATCATCCCTGCCATCACACCCGGACGTTGTAATAAGCGGAAAGTATTTTGTTTCTGATGCGAGGGTTCGCCTGGCAGTGAAGGCAATGATTTGATAATCCAGAAAATACACAGCACGCCCATCACCGCCGCCGCATTAAAGACATTGCGCCAACCGATAAGCTCGCCTAAAAAACTGCCCAACGGCGCGGCAATCACCAGCGCAATAGAAACCGCGCCGAAGATCACCGACAGCGCCTTCGGCACCGTACGCGGCGGTACCAGACGCATGGTCAGCGACGCCGACATCGCCCAGAACCCGCCCAGCGCCAGCCCCAGACAGGCACGACCGATTAAAAGCAAACTGAATGAGTTAGCAAAGGAAACCAGCAAGCAGGAGAGCGTCAGCAAAACGGCAAACAAAATAACAACGTAGCGGCGGTCAGTGGCCTGAATTGTCTGGGTAATAAACAAACTGGCAAACATTGCCACAAAGGCGGTCACGGTCACCGATTGCCCGGCAACCCCTTCCGAAATGCCTAAATCCTGGGCCATTGGCGTCAACAAACTGACGGGCAAAAACTCAACGATAATCAGACAGGCGACACAAAACGCCACCGAGAAAACGGCTGACCAGTTCGGTCGGGTGATGGCATCCGCGCCGCGGTTTTCGGCAATAAATTCACTCATGGTGTTACCCGTGGCATGTTTCAGGGGAAAAGCCGACCACTTTAACATTGAAATGTGTGACGCATTTAACGTTTTTGCAACTTTTACGGTGTTGCTTGAGCTGGAGTTAAGATCGAAACGGAACAGGGCAAAGATTACCGGATGCGGCGTGAACGTCTTATCCACCCGACAGGTCAGGCGCGGTCTGTAGGCTGATAAGACGAAACGGTTTCAATGCAACCAGTGAACGCCCTCGGCAGGCTGAAAGAACGCGTTATAGCGCATCTGAAAAGCATTAATATCCTGCATTTCAGGTTCGGTTTCACGCAGAAAACCCAGCGCCAGCCTGACCTGAGCATCGGTAATCGGCGCGGAAAGGCGGGCTTTTTGTAAAATCCGGTGCCATTGCAGCAGGTTCTGTTCGCTATCATCGACAATGACAATTTGCCAGATAAGCAACACCTGCGCGGCGTTTTGCAGGTGCGACTCATCCGGGCGATGCAAATAACGTAAAAATTCGTCACCGGCTGACTTTCCCATTTGATCGACCATCGACTCCACGGGTACGACATCGATATTCAGCCGATCGCTGAGACGGCGAATCGCTTTTCTGGCCCCGGATGTCAGCACCCGAAAACCAACCACAAACACTACCGCCAGCGTGGCGAGCATTATCCAGATCATGAGTTCTCCTGCGTAATCAGAACTCATGATATCTGGAAACCCTCGCCAGTTACTAATCCACCAGAATAATCTTCAATGCGAACAGAGCTGCGACCACCACCACACACAGGTTCAGATCGCGCCAGCGCCCGGTGCACACTTTCATGATGCAGTACGACATAAAGCCGAGTGCAATCCCTTCGGTGATCGAGAAAGTAAAGGGCATCATCACCGTGGTAATAAACGCAGGCACCGATTCGGTAAAATCATCCCAGTTAACGCGCGCCAGGCTCGAAGTCATCAGCACGCCAACAAAGATTAACGCTCCAGCGGTTGCGTAAGGAGGAACCATCGCCACCAGCGGTGAGAAGAACATAACTAACAGGAACATAACGCCGACCACGACAGCCGTTAGCCCCGTGCGACCACCGACTGCCACACCAGAAGTACTTTCAATATAGGCAGTAACAGACGAGGTACCGATAAATGCGCCTGCCACCGAACTGACGCTATCAACATACAGCGCCTTATTCATATTGGGGAATTTACCGTTGCTATCTATTAAGCCCGCTTTATCAGTTACACCAATTAATGTTCCTGATGAATCAAATAGGTTGATCAGCATAAAGGAGAAAATGATACCGGCGAGTTCAAGTGTTAACGCGCCGCTCAAATCTACTTCACCAATGACGCCGCTAATATCAGGCGGAATGGAATAGACGCCGCTAAAATGAACATCACCGAAAAATAATCCACAGCAAGACGTCACCACAATAGAAACCAGCACCGCGGCATGAAAATGACGTGATGACAACACGGTTATAATAAAAAACCCTAAAATACCTAACAACACGCCGTGAGAACTTAAATCGCCAATCATCACCAGCGTGTCTTTATTGGCGACAATAACACCAGTGTTTTTTAATCCCATTAAGGCAATAAATAATCCGATTCCACTGGTGATACCAATACGTAAACTTAATGGAATGTTGGAGATCATCCAGTACCGGATACGAAACAGCGTGAGCAAAAATAGCCCAATTGCGCCCCAGAATATCGCGCCCATCCCGGTCTGCCAGGAGATCCCCATCGCCCCCACGACCACGAACGCAAAGAAGGCGTTCAGCCCCATTGCCGGAGCCAGCACCACGGGTAAGTTAGCAAATATCCCCATCGCAATACTGCCGATACCGGCAATCAAACAGGTGGTAACAAACACCACTTTCGGGTCCATTTGTGCCGCGCCGAGGATTTGCGGGTTCACAAAAACAATGTACACCATGGTTAAAAAAGTGGTCATCCCCGCAATCAATTCTGTGCGGACGGTGGTCCCATGCTGAGGTAGTTTAAATAATCGCGAAAGCGTCCCTGATTCATTACTCACGTAATCGGTATTGTCATTATTCATTTTTTTGTCCATTGGAGGAGATTTAATCCCTTGCTTTTGTAAAACAAATGACAACAACGGTTCAGTGATAATTATCACATTTCAATTGCACATTAATAGATATTCTTTAATAATCTCGCGACGTTTCTTTATGATAAATAATAATCAAATTGATAAAATCAAAATGAGAAAAATATGAATAATTCTATTAACCATAAATTTCATCACATTAGCCGGGCTGAATACCAGGAATTGTTAGCCGTTTCCCGTGGCGACGCTGTTGCCGATTATATTATTGATAATGTCTCTATTCTCGACCTGATCAATGCCGGAGAAATTTCCGGCCCAATTGTGATTAAAGGACGTTACATTGCCGGTGTTGGCGCAGAATACGCTGATACTCCGGCTTTGCAGCGGATTGATGCTCGCGGCGCAACGGCGGTGCCAGGGTTTATTGATGCTCACCTGCATATTGAATCCAGCATGATGACGCCGGTCACTTTTGAAACCGCTACCCTGCCGCGCGGCCTGACGACCGTTATTTGCGACCCTCATGAAATCGTCAACGTGATGGGAGAAGCCGGATTCGCCTGGTTTGCCCGCTGTGCCGAACAGGCAAGGCAAAACCAGTACTTACAGGTCAGCTCTTGCGTGCCCGCTCTGGAAGGCTGCGATGTTAACGGTGCCAGTTTTACCCTTGAACAGATGCTCGCCTGGCGGGACCATCCGCAGGTTACCGGCCTTGCAGAAATGATGGACTACCCTGCCGTAATTAACGGGCAGAATGCGCTGCTCGATAAACTCGATGCATTTCGCTACCTGACGCTGGACGGTCACTGTCCGGGTTTGGGTGGCAAAGAACTTAACGCCTATATTGCTGCGGGTATTGAAAACTGCCACGAAAGTTATCAGCTGGAAGAAGGACGCCGGAAATTACAACTCGGCATGTCGTTGATGATCCGCGAAGGGTCCGCTGCCCGCAATCTCAACGCACTGGCACCGTTGATCAACGAATTTAACAGCCCGCAATGCATGCTCTGTACCGATGACCGTAACCCGTGGGAGATCGCCCATGAAGGGCATATCGATGCCTTAATTCGCCGCCTGATCGAACAACACAATGTGCCGCTGCATGTGGCATATCGCGTCGCCAGCTGGTCGACGGCGCGCCACTTTGGTCTGAATCACCTCGGCTTACTGGCACCCGGCAAGCAGGCCGATATCGTCCTGTTGAGCGATGCGCGTAAGGTCACGGTGCAGCAGGTACTGGTGAAAGGCGAACCGATTGATGCGCAAACCTTACAGGCGGAAGAGTCGGCGAGACTGGCGCTGTCTGCCCCGCCATATGGCAATACCATTGCCCGCCAGCCAGTTTCCGCCAGCGACTTTGCCCTGCAATTCACGCCCGGAAAACGCTATCGGGTCATTGACGTCATCCATAACGAATTGATTACGCACTCCCGCTCCAGCGTCTACAGCGAAAATGGTTTTGATCGCGATGATGTGTGCTTTATTGCCGTACTTGAGCGTTACGGGCAACGGCTGGCTCCGGCCTGTGGTTTGCTCGGCGGCTTTGGCCTGAATGAAGGCGCGCTGGCTGCGACAGTCAGCCATGACAGCCATAATATTGTGGTGATCGGTCGCAGTGCCGAAGAGATGGCGCTGGCGGTCAATCAGGTGATTCAGGATGGCGGCGGGCTGTGCGTGGTACGTAACGGCCAAGTACAAAGTCATCTGCCGTTACCCATTGCCGGGCTGATGAGCACCGACACGGCGCAGTCGCTGGCGGAACAAATTGACGCCTTGAAAGCCGCCGCCCGTGAATGCGGTCCGTTACCCGATGAGCCGTTTATTCAGATGGCGTTTCTTTCTCTGCCAGTGATCCCCGCGCTAAAACTAACCAGTCAGGGGCTATTTGATGGCGAGAAGTTTGCCTTCACTACGCTGGAAGTCACGGAATAATAAAAAAAGCCCGGCGTCATGCCGGGCAAAAGTCACCAGTTACGTTTATGCCACTGTCAACTGCTGAATTTTTTTCTCGCGGCGGATTTTGCGTTCTTCCATTACCGCCACTATCGCCATCAGGCAGATACAACCAATCGCGGCGATATCCAGCGCGGCGAAGGTGCCTGCCCAGCCGGTAAGGCCGAATACCGGCGTCCCATCGGCAATCATTCCCAGACCTAACTTGGCAAAGCTGTCACCAATCAGGTAAGCAAAGGTGCCTTTAATACCATCGGCAGCGCCAATCGCTTTTTTAGGTACAAAGCCAACAGCAGCCACACCAATCAACAATTGCGGGCCAAAGACCAGGAAACCCAACGCAAAGAGAGAAGCCAGATAGATATATTCGTTACTGGCATGTTGATACACACCGAGCGTGGCGATAATCAGCGCCAGCGCGATGCAGGCCACCAGGCCACGGCGACCGTTCGCCAGGTCAGAGAGCCAGCCCCACAGCAGCGTACCGACCAGCGCACCAGCTTCAAACAGCGTAAAGCCCTGAATCGCCACCGCTTTAGAGAGTTTCAGTTCCTGGAACGCGTATACGGTTGACCACTGGTCGATACCAATACGTACCACATAGAGGAAAATGTTGGCGAAGCACAGCAGCCAGATCACTTTGTTTTTCAGCACATACTCAACAAAGATCTGCCACTTGGTCATATCGGTAGATTCTGTCTCTTTGTCCTCTTCGCTGACCTCCTCGCCGAACAGTTCTTCAGCTTTGCCGAGGCCATAAGATTCCGGGGAGTCGCTACCGTAACGCAGGCCGATAAAACCGACAATCAGCGCGATAATCGACGGGAAGATAAACATGCCGATGACATGGCCATCGAACAGGTAATTTGCCCCGAACAGCGCCACACCTGCTGCGCCTGCACCGCCAAGGTTGTGAGAAATATTCCAGAAACCGAGGAATGTCCCGCGTTTACGACGCGGCGTCCATTTGGTGATGGTGGAGTAACTGCACGAACCGCCGGTACTCTGGAAAAAGCCGCTTAAGGCGTAGAAGGCAATCATCAGGAACAGGCTAACCGAGCCGCTGCCCATACTGGCACTGAAGCCCAGCATACAAATGGCAGAGAGGATAAGCATGAACGGCAGGAATTGTTTGGTGTTTTTGCCGTCGGCGTAGTATGAAACCAACGTTTTACCCACGCCATAAGTGATGGAGAAACCCAGGCCGATCATCCCCAGCTGCGTCATGCTCAACCCGTAGGTCGAAATCATATCGTTCTGCGCGATGTTAAAGTTCTTGCGAATCAGGTACATCGTCAGGTAGCCGATAAAGACCACCAGGTAGGATTGCATGAACGGTTTGAACCACATTTTGCGCCGCACTTCGAGCGGAAGGTCCAGGGTCGGCTTGCGAACCTGGTTTAGGAAAGCCAGCATGGGTTACTCCTGAAATGAATACCTGCGTGAGGCATGCATTGTAAAAATCAGCAGCAAATCAGGCCTGAGATAGCGTCCAAGAAAAACCTGGAAAATTTCTTAGTTTTGCCGGATATGAAGTGAAAAGGTGAGATGCATCACGCTTCACGCGGTGTCTGGGCGTTCAAAAAGGGCAGTAACAGCAGTGCGGAAATCCCGGCGGCGATAGCGATAACCACAAAAAATCCGCTCCAGTGCCAGGTATCGAGCACTTTCGCCAGCGGCCAACCAGCAAGCGACGCCCCCAGATAAGCAAACAAGCCGACAAACCCCGTCGCCGCCCCTGCCGCCTCTTTGTGGGAACACTCTGCCGCCGCCATACCAATTAACATCTGCGGGCCAAAGACAAAAAAACCAATGGTGAAGAAGCAGGTTGCCTGCATCACGTAGCTGGCAAATGGCATCAGCCACAGCGAGCCGACTGAAAGCAAAATTCCGGCGGCGAAAATCAAATTCATCGGCCCACGGTTGCCGTTAAACAATTTGTCCGAGCCCCAACCGGCTACCAGCGCACCGATAAATCCGCCCAGTTCAAACATCGTCACTGCCGTATTCGCCGTGACCAGATCGACGCCCAGCGTCTCGGACATATACAAATTGCCCCAGTCGTTGATCGCCGCCCGGACCACATAGACCAGCACATAGCAAAACGAAAGCAGCCAGATATACGGATTCAGCAACACATATTTGGTGAGGATCTCTTTACGCGTCAACCCTGCCCCTTCTTGTTGTTGAGCAATTTCCAGCGCGTCGTGCCGCCATTCACCGACCGCCGGTAAACCTAACGCCTGCGGGCGATCGCGTAGCCGCCAGCAGAGAAAAATCCCCACGACTATCGCCATACAACCAGCAATCATCATCCCGGCACGCCAGCCGTAATGCAGCGCGCTCGCTGCCATCACAATGGGAATGAGTGCGCCGCCGACGTTATGCGCCGTGTTCCATAATGCCCACCAACCGCCGCGCTCGGTACGTGAATACCAGGCCGTTAACAGACGCGCACACACCGGTGAACCCCAGCCCTGGAAAAAGGCGTTCAGCACCCAGAGCACGGCAAACGCCCATAGCGACGTCGAGAAGCCAAACAGAATGTTCATGATGCCCGTGGCGATAAGCCCTATCCCCATAAAATAACGGGCATTTGAGCGATCGCTGACAATGCCGGAGACAAACTTCGACACGCCGTAAGTAATGTAAAACAGGGTCGCTAACAGGCCGATATCGCTACGGCTGAGCACGCCGTTAGCAAGGATTTCTGGTACCGCGGCGTTAAAACTTTTCCGCGTGAAGTAAAACAGCGCGTAACCCAGCCAGATGGTCAGCAGAATATGCCGACGCCAGTAGCGATAACGGGCATCAATTTCATGTTTATCAGTCATTAATGGCGCATCGGCAGGCGCTTTCAGAAACGGCAACATCATCGAACCTTAGACATAACGTTGAGGTAGAGAAACGCTGACACGCGTGCCGTGCAGACAGGAAATGTGTAATGTGCCGCCCAGCGCCGTTACGCGCTCGCGCATTCCGGTGAGGCCAAAACCTTGTTGCCCGGAACCCGGCGGCAAACCGCTGCCATCGTCTTCAATCACCAGCATCAACCGTTCATCCTGCTGCCAGCCTTGCAGCGTAACCGCGCTGGCATCGGCATGTTTCACAATGTTGTTCAGCCCTTCCTGGCAGACACGAAACAGCGTCACGCGCTGGTTTTCGCTTAATGCTGATTCATCGATACGCCATTCGAGATGGCTGACAATGCCGCGCCCTTCCAGCTCCATTTCCCGCATCAGTGAGCGGATGGCCTGCTCCAGGGTGAGATCATCCAGCTGGCGCGGACGTAACCGTCCTAACAAACGGCGCACCGCGTCGTAAACGCCCAGCGACAGTTGTTCGATGAGCTGCCCGCTCTGCTTCACACTGGCGTTATCTGCCGCCAGCCGCTGAACAATGCCCGCCTGAGTACGAATAGCAGTGATGGTCTGACCGATATCGTCGTGCAGCTCACGCGCCACGTCGCGGCGCACGCTCTCTTCGGTTTCTAACAAACGTTCAGCCAGATGCTGATTGCGCGCCAGTTCCTTTTGTAGCGACTGGTTAAGTTCACGCAACCGCTGGATGCCTGCGCCCAGTAACAACCCTGTCAGACTTTGCACCAGCAACGAGAGTAATAAATCCACCAGATGATCGCGCCAGGTTTGACTGGCGATCAGCGCGATGGCGTTCATCAACGTCGCAATCAGCGCTCCTTGCCAGCCATAGTGCCAGGCCAGCGCGATAATCGGCAGCGCCAGACAGAATGGCGTAAAGCGCGACAGTTCGTCCGGCAATCCCAACTGGAGCCAGAGACTGATAACAAACAGCAGCAAGTACCAGACCAGATGCCGCCCGCGCCAGTTGATGGGCTGAGAAACCAGTGACGGGCCGAGCGGCAGCCAGGTGTTATTGGCGAGATAGTGCCAGAACACCAGACATATCGGGGCCAGCGTCAGACCGCCAGTTAAAGTCAGCAACAGCGCATTCCACGACTCTTTGCCGTGCCAAAGCCAGGGCAGCGACTGCAACAACGCCGCCGCCGTTAACGCCGCACCCTGTAACAGCAAGGTGCGCCAGTCACGCTGATGGCGATAGCGCGAGATCAGCGCTACGGGCAGTAACGTCAGTAAACTACCGATCATCAATAACGGAAAATGGGTTAAACCGACCGCCTGCGTTAGCCAGTAAATCAGCAGCCACTCCGCACCCAGCAATACGGGCCAGTATCCGCGCGGGCATTGCAGCATTAGCCCCAGACGCAGACCAAACGGAAATAACAGCACCGCCATATCAGGGCGCTCAACCAGATGCAGGCTGATACTCCATAGGCAAAACCATGCGGCAGAGAAGATAAAAAAGCAGGCAATAACGGTAATTAAGCGGGAGAACAACGTCTTCATCACCAGCCATCAAACATGCGGCGCGCCAGCTCTACGTCGTTACTGACGCCCAGTTTTTCCATCAGATTGGCGCGATGGACGTGTACCGTTTTCGGTGACAAGCCCAGTTCGGCGGCAATCTCTTTCACCGCCATTCCTTGCGCCAGTTTTTCCGCCACCTGGCGTTCACGTTTGGTCAGCGGGTCCTGACGACCGGATGCCAGTTTAATGGCAATATCCGGCGTCAGATAACAGCCGCCCGTGGCAACCGTATGCACCGCAGCAATGAGTTCATCCGGGCTACAGCGTTTGGAAAGAAAGCCGCGTGCCCCCGCGTTAAGCGCCTGCTCAACCAGCGCAGGACTGTCGTGAACGGAGAGCATAATCGTCGCCATACCTTTCGGCAGCTGGCTTAGCAGCTCCAGACCGGAGATATCGGGCATGGAGATATCGCAAATACACACCTGCACACCGCGCCCCGGCAGCCCCGCCAGCGCCTCGCGCCCCGAACCAAACTCGGCAACTACCTGCAAATCAGGTTCCAGCCCCAGCAGCTGCGCAAAGCCGGAGCGGACGATGAGGTGATCGTCTATAAGGGCAACGGTGATCATGGTCTTGTCCTGGCGGGTAAAAAAAAACGCGCTTACCTTAACGATAAGCGCGATGTTGTTCAAGCCTTGAGCGGTTACTGAAAAAACACCGCGATCTTGTTAAACATCGTCGGATCGGACTGATTACGCTGCACTTTCACGACATCTTCCAGCTTATCGATTTGGCTTATCATCTGCTCCAGACGCTGGTCGTCATTGACCAGTAGCCAGATATGGCTTTTGTCGCTGTCCTGAATCGGCAGACAAAGAATGCCTTCAACGTTAAAAGCGCGGCGGGCAAAAAGGCCACAAACGTGGGTCATTACGCCCGGATGGTTGCGAACGGTGAGCTCCAGAATTACGTTGTTATGAGTTGTGTTTTGCATGGCTTATTCCCCCACCATTTCAGTATTCGCCGCACCTGGCGGCACCATCGGGTAAACTTTTTCTTCGGCATCAATGCGCACATGGATCAGCGCCGGGCCAGGGCGATTGATTATTTCCTGCAATGCAGCCTGCGGATCGGCTTCGTTATTCAAATCACAGGTTTCGAGGCCGAATCCGGCGGCAATCTGCATAAAGTTGATTTTGCCCGGATAGGTGGCGGCAAAAACGCCTTGCTCGTAGAACAGACTCTGTTGCTGATGCACCAGCCCCAGCGCTTCGTTGTTCATCAGAATGATTTTGACATCCAGCTGATTTTCACTGGCGGTCGCCATCTCCTGAATATTCATCATCAGGCTGCCGTCGCCGGAGAAACACAACACTTTGCGATCCGGGTTCGCCAGCGCCGCGCCAATCGCCGCAGGCAGGCCAAAACCCATCGTGCCCAGCCCACCGGAGGTCAGCCACTGGCGTGGGCGATTGAGCGGATAAGCTTGCGCGGTCCACATCTGATGCTGACCCACATCGGTGGTGATAATCGCATTGTCATCGACACAGGCGGCAACGGCGTTGATCAGGCCGTAATGGCTTAATGGATCGCACGCTTTCGGGATTGGACACGGGAATTCGCGCTGCAAATCCGCTACCAACTGGTGCCACTCTGCACGCAGTTGCGCTTCCACCTGCGGGATCAATTGCGCCAGCACGTCATCAACATCCGCCTGAATCGCCACATGCGGCTGCTTGATTTTACCCAGCTCTGCGCGATCGATATCGACATGAATAATTTTGGCATTCGGACAGAACTGCTCGGTTTTGCCAATCGCCCGGTCATCAAAACGCGCACCGAGCACAATCAACAAATCCGCCTCTTGCAAAATATAGTTGGTACTGCGCACGCCGTGCATCCCCAGCATACCCAGCGACAACGGATGCGCTTTTGGCAGCATGCCCAGCGCCATTAAAGTCATGGTGGTAGGCAGTTGCGCTTTCTCCGCCAGTTCACGCACCCGCGCAGGCGCATTGATCACACCACCACCCAGATAAAGCACCGGGCGTTTGGCAGCGTTAATCATTGTAGCTGCGTCACGAATGCTTTCTTCGCTAAAGGAGGGTGCAGCGGCTTTTTCTGCCACCGCGGGCTGAGCTTCAATCTCAAAAACCGCCGTTTGTACATCCTTAGGAATGTCTATCCACACCGGGCTAGGGCGGCCTGATTGCGCAATGCGGAAGGCATCGCTCATGACCTGTGGGAGCTCTTCGATATGTCTGACCAGATAGTTGTGTTTGGTGATGGGGATAGAGATGCCGTAGGTGTCCACTTCCTGGAAGGCGTCGGTGCCGATCATCGAGGCGGGAACCTGACCAGTGATGCAAATCAGCGGGATGGAGTCCAGCCGCGCATCAGCAATGGCGGTCACCAGGTTAGTCGCACCCGGCCCGCTACAGGCCATACAGACCGCCGGTTTACCGTCGGTGCGCGCCATTCCCTGAGCGATAAACCCCGCGCCCTGTTCATGGCGAGCCAGAATATGGCGGATTTGCGTGCTTTGGCTTAAGGCGTCGTAAACAGGCAGGATAGAACCGCCCGGAATGCCCGTCACAATCTTAATGCCCTGCTGTTCCAGGAAATGAACGATAAATTCTGCGCCGGTAAAGCGCTTACGCGTCGATGTTGTGCCCGAACTTGCCATGCTCCAGTCCTTTTCTTCTGGGCCGACTTTCCGGGAGGTGCTTAAACGAAAAACCCCGCCCGGTTTGCGCCGGCGGGGTTTTGGAATCGTGTGTTGTTCCAGTCCCTACGGCGCATTGCCGACGACCACCACCACACGCACGACGACCACTGCGGCGGATGGCGCAGTTGGTAGTAGTTTTGCGTTGAACATGGAAGTAGTCATTGGGGACCTTGTTGGTTTTGTGTTTAACAATATTTATACAAGCACAGCTTTACAGGGGAGACAATGGAAAATTTTTCAGCAAGGGAAAATTGAGGGGTTGATCACGTTTTGTACTGAATTGCAGATAACAAAAAACCCCGCCGGAGCGAGGTTTCGTCAGCCGCCTGCGGCTGGTAACCGCAAAGCACACTGTATTATGTCAACACTGAAAGTATACGTGTTCCGCGCAGAACGCGCAATTTCGGCACGAATTTTGACGTATTTAGTGCATAGTTGAGTATCGTTCACAGTTTGCGTTTTGTCCAAATATTACTGTTTATTTATACAGTAAACTTCTATAATATCACTGTTCGCAATGTGTTATGCGGGGGCCGCATCGTTACCCGGCGCACTAAGTCCTGGCTGAAACGGGTGGTGCCGTCAGCGCCTTAACCCCGCGTGAGCACACTGTGTTATGTCAACAAGCACAACGTTTCTCCTTGAGATACCGCGTGCACAACAGCTGGCAACAGGCAGCGGAAAGGTACGTCAGCTGGCAGTGCTCCTGAACCACAGGAGACGCGTATGAGCCTGGTGGATATCGCCATTCTTATCCTCAAACTCATTGTTGCAGCACTGCAACTGCTTGATGCTGTTCTGAAATACCTGAAGTAATTCAGATTCAAGTCGCACCAAAGGGGAGCGGGTAACCGCTCCCCTTTTATATTTAGCGTGCGGGTTGGAGTCGGATGCGATGCTGACGCATCTTATCCGCCCTACCATCCCTCCCGGCAACATTTATTGCCGCTTTTGTTTACATATTCTGCCGCTAAACAATTCCCCATTCCTGGCGTATATCTGGCTAACATTCATCAATGTGATAGATTCCTCTCCCGCATTTATGGGAATGCGTAGTGACTTATTCTAATTATTTTTATAAAAGCATCCGTGATAATGAAAAGGCAAAGAAACGTCAATTTGTTATTGATGTTGGTATTACTCGTGGCCGTCGGTCAGATGGCGCAAACCATTTATATTCCAGCTATTGCCGATATGGCGCGCGATCTCAACGTCCGTGAAGGGGCGGTGCAGAGCGTAATGGGCGCTTATCTGCTGACTTACGGTGTCTCACAGCTGTTTTATGGCCCGATATCCGACCGTGTCGGTCGCCGACCAGTGATCCTCGTCGGAATGTCCATTTTTATGCTGGCAACGCTGGTCGCGGTCACGACCTCCAGTTTGACGGTATTGATTGCCGCCAGCGCGATGCAGGGGATGGGCACCGGCGTTGGCGGCGTAATGGCGCGTACTTTGCCGCGTGATTTATATAAACGGACACAGTTGCGCCATGCTAACAGCCTGTTAAACATGGGGATTCTCGTCAGTCCGTTGCTCGCACCGCTAATCGGCGGTCTGCTGGATACGATGTGGAACTGGCGCGCCTGTTATCTCTTTTTGTTGGTTCTTTGTGCTGGTGTGACCTTCAGTATGGCCCGCTGGATGCCGGAAACGCGTCCGGTCGATGCACCGCGCACGCGCCTGCTTACCAGTTATAAAACGCTTTTCGGTAACAGCGGTTTTAACTGTTATTTGCTGATGCTGATTGGCGGTCTGGCCGGGATTGCTGCCTTTGAAGCCTGCTCCGGCGTGCTGATGGGCGCGGTGTTAGGGCTGAGCAGTATGACGGTCAGTATTTTGTTTATTCTGCCGATTCCGGCGGCATTTTTTGGGGCATGGTTTGCCGGGCGTCCTAATAAACGCTTCTCAACGTTGATGTGGCAGTCGGTTATCTGCTGCCTGCTGGCTGGCTTGCTGATGTGGATCCCCGACTGGTTTGGCGTGATGAATGTCTGGACGCTGCTCGTTCCCGCCGCGCTGTTCTTTTTCGGTGCCGGGATGCTGTTTCCGCTGGCGACCAGCGGCGCGATGGAGCCGTTCCCCTTCCTGGCGGGCACGGCTGGTGCGCTGGTCGGCGGTCTGCAAAACATTGGTTCCGGCGTGCTGGCGTCGCTCTCTGCGATGTTGCCGCAAACCGGTCAGGGCAGCCTGGGGTTGTTGATGACCTTAATGGGATTGTTGATCGTGCTGTGCTGGCTGCCGCTGGCGACGCGGATGTCGCATCAGGGGCAGCCCGTTTAAGCGCACGTCACCGCAGCATCGTCATCAGCTCCATGGGAGAACGATGCTGCTTTATCAGATCACGCATCACCCGCATATGCGGTGCGGAGTAAGAATAAAACGCCTGATAGCCCGCACAAAGCACGCTGTCTGGCGTCTCCTGCCGAGCGTGCGGGCACAGGCGATGCCAGTCGCACGCCTGGCAGTCACGGCGCGGTTGCGGGTTTTCGCTGCCACACCATTTTTGTAAGGTGGCGTCAAAAAGCTCAATCGAGATACGACTGATATCTGCCCGCACCCAACACTCAAACAGGGCAATTAAAAATTTCCCCCACAGCTCTGCTGTCACCGAAGCGGCCGTCAGATCGCCCCGGTCATCAAATTCAAGATGGGGAATGAGCTGTACGGAGCGGATGCCCCGCTGTTTGAAATTGTGATAAAAATCGGCAGGTTGCAGAGCATCCTTGTACTCTACAACCAGCTTATGCCTGTCCTCTTCAGCATCAATGACCTGACTTCCTGTCATGCGACTCTCTCAATAAATACGATAAGTTGATGTATATGCGTTACAGCAAACAGTATTGCGAGAGATAACACCGCGAGGGAGATCAAAAATTTGTCACGGACTACGTGAAATTGGGAAAAATCGCTATTCGTGACATCCATTAAATTGCGATTACGGGTGTAGTGCCAGAGGATCAGCGCCACGATGGCGAGGATGCCAATCGAAATCCAGAATAACATGCCCGCCTGGTGCCAGTTGTGTTTGATAGCCAACGCCATCAACGCGCCGTAGCCCAGCATGGTACGAAACCACGCCAGTGATGTGCGCTCCGGCTGCAGCCCTGGGTCGGCAATGCGTCTGGCTTTACGGCTATCCGGCATACAACACCAGTCCCATAACGATCACCGCCACAACCATCAATATTAAGCTGATGATTAATAAGCTGTTGGTGTAGGGCAGGTCCTCTTTCAGACGCATCGCTTTTTCATTGCGTAACCAGCGCAGGTAGCCATACATTGCTAACCCGCCGGAAAACAGACACAACAACAACGCCAGCAGTTCACGAATGACGGGCGTGGCGAAATCTGGCGCAAGTTGATCAAGCCCAACCCCCGCCGCCAGAAATCCTAGTGCGGTACGGATCCACGTCAGAAAAGTACGCTCATTAGCCAGCGAGAAGCGGTAATCGGGCGCTTCTCCAAGGCGGGAAATTTTCATTGTTGCTCCTTTGCAATTTCACTAACGCTCTATCTTTAGCGGTTTTTTTTAAGAATTTCGTCCGCCCGTTTCCTGATATGCTTTTGCCATCCGCTACAAGGAGGTCAGATGGGTATCATAGCGCAAAATAAAATCAGTTCATTGGGCATGCTGTTCGGTGCCATCGCTTTAATGATGGGGATTATCCACTTTTCATTCGGCCCTTTTTCCGCACCACCGCCAACGCTTGAAAGCATCGTGGCGGACAAAACGGCTGAAATTAAAAGAGGTCTTCTCGCCGGAATAAAAGGCGAAAAAATTACCACTGTGGAGAAAAAAGAGGACATGGATATCGATAAAATCCTCGATCAAAGCGGTATCGCACTGGCCATTGCTGCGCTACTTTGCGCATTTATTGGCGGTATGCGTAAGGAAAATCGCTGGGGCATTCGCGGCGCGCTGGTTTTTGGTATCGGCATCGTGTGCAGCATTTTGCTGATATTCCTGATTTTTTCCTTCCTGACCGGCGGTTCGCTGGTTTAAGCAGCCTGAATAATGCCCGCCGGGTGATCATCAGCGGGCATTATCGTCAGAATTTCTGTTTTTTCTCCTCCACCTTCACTCCTTGCGTCGGTAGGCCGGTGTCATAGTCGCGTACCACTGGCGAATAGCCATCTTGTGGGCGTGGGCGAAACGCCCCCATCCAGCGCGGTCGTGCATCTTTACGCCACGGACGCAGACTCCATTGGTAACTGCGGAACGGATCGCGAATTTTGTCCATGTAATCCAATAAGGCGTCATGCATTTTGCTGCGAACGTCTGCAAAACGGATATCATCGATCAGGTTATGCATTTCATTTGGGTCATTACGGCGATCGTAAAGTTCATCACTGGTGAAGAGGTTGAGCACCAGTTTAAAGTCATCCGTCACCCAGCAACGCACCGGAATAAAACCGCCAAAGCTGTCATGCTCAATCTCGTAGCGGTTAAATTCCACCATCACGCCGCGTGGCTCTTTCACGGCAAGGATATTTTCCCCCGGCAGAATCTCTGGTTTTTCAATATCTGCCAGCGCCATCATTGTCGGCAGTAAATCAATATGACTGACTGGCGTATCGACCTGTCGCCGCTCCTTTACTGATCAGCTTATGTGCGCCCATCATTTCACCGTGATCGGAGGTATAAATGACCCACGTATTTTCACGTTGCTCTGGCGTTAAGGCATTGATGACACGTCCGATTTGGTCATCAACAAAGTCATTGCAGGCAAAATAGAGCGGATGGTGATAAAGCCCGTCATCACCGACTGGCGATGGCATCGCCTGCGCCCATAAGCGGTGATGTTCCGGTTTGTTCGCCAGGTCATCCTGTGATTTCTCGCCAAGTTCGTAGTAAAAATCAGCGTATTTCTCTAAATACTCCACCGGACAGGTGAACGGGTGATTCGGCTCATCATACGAAACCACCATCAGGAAGGGTTCCTCGGCGCGCACGGGCTGTTGCAGAAAATCTACCGCTCGATTGCTGATGCGGTGCGCCCAGGTGAAGGTTTCGTCAATATGGTTCGCCTGTAAATCTTCGACGCTGTTTAGGCCATTGCGCCACAGGCTGATCTCTTTTTCCGTCAGTTCGCTAAGATAGTTCGCCCCATCAAACCAGTAATCAGCATCCCACTCCGGCGGACACTCGCCAGTGCCGAAATAGTCATGACCGTCGAGATGCCATTTGCCGATGTAACAGGTGTGATAGCCGGCATCCTTAAAGTAGCGCCCCATAGTGGAGATGTTTTTGCCTGGCGCGACGTTGTTGGTCCACGGGCCGGACTGGTTAGCGTAGATACCGGTGAATAGTCCGGCGCGTGCAGGCGTACAAACCGGTGAACAAGTGTAGGCGGAATTAAAGCGAATACCTTCCGCCGCCAGACTATCAATATTTTGCGTATTCAGCGGTTTACCGCTATAGCAACCGACCATATTGGTGGCCTGGGTATCGGTCAATTGGGGCGTTTCATAGGCTATCCTTCGCGTCGGGAGTAAAGGTTACGGCTGGGTCGTGACGATGCCGCCAGCTGTCAAAAATCAGGTAGACAATCACTACGGCAGCGATGAAATAACTGATCATCGCTAACCAGCGCGTACCGTAGCCGCCGAATTCAGCCAGCCCGACATAGACGCCAATCATCGCGAACAGGATACCAATTGACGCGATCTTGACGTTTTTCCACGGTTTCATGTCCACCGCAAACGCATCTTTGAAGGTGAACGGCGTGGCGCGCGGTTTGATAAAACCGATCACCAGCATCACGACCACGTTGATGCAGAACGTACAGGCCAGCACATAGAGGAAATGGAAGTCGAACTTCACCAGATAGTTGATGGTGATGTAGCTGATTATGCCAATCCCCATCGCCACTTTTGCCGCCAGCGCCGGGATGCGCGGGAAGAAAAAGCCCATAATGATGATGGTAACCAGCGGCACGTTGTAAATGCCGTTGAGCTGTTTCATCCAGCTATACAGCCCCTGCGGCGCGTTGGCGATCCACGGCGCTACCAAAACCGAAACGATAGCGATAAAGAAACCAAATTTGCGCCCGACGGTGACCAGCTGCTGCGGCTCGGCATTCTGGTTAATGATGCGACGGTAAATACCCATACTGAATAATGTACTGGCGCTATTCAGAAAGCCGTTGAAGGTACTGATCACCGCACCAAATAACACCGCGCCGAAGAAACCCACCAGTGGCACTGGCAGAACGTTATTGACCAGCGTCGGGTAGGCCATGTCGGCTTTCGGTAGATCCTGATACAGATGAAACGCAATCAACCCTGGCAGCACCAGTACCAGCGGGTCGAGCATTTTCAGCACCGCCGTTAACAGCGCCCCCTTTTGCCCTTCCGCCAGGCTTTTTGACGCCAGCGTGCGTTGCACGATGCCCTGATTTGTACACCAGTAAAAGGTGTTCACCAGAATTAAACCGGTAAATGCCGCGCCAATCGGCAAGGGATCGGTCGGGCCACCGACTGAGTTTAATTTCTCGGCGTGAACGGTGGTAATTTGCTCAATGCCCTGCATAAAGCTGCCCTTGCCCATCGCGATCAGGCCAAATACCGGCACCATCAACCCGCCGATAACCAGCCCAATACCGTTGATGGAGTCCGCCACTGCCATTGCGCGCAGTCCGCCGATCACCGCATACAAAATTCCCGCCAGACCAAGCAAAATTACCAGTAGCCAGATAGCCGCACCGTGAGAAATCTGTAGCGATTCCCCGACGTGAAACAGGCTGTTGAGCGCCAACGCGCCGGAGTAGAGAACAATCGGCAGAAAGCAGACGCCGGTGGCAATGAGGAAGCAGAAGTCGATGATAATACGCGTCGTTTTATCATAACGTTCCTCCAGAAAATCGGGGATGGTGGCAATGCCGCGCTTCAGATAGCGCGGTAAAAAGATTAGCGCGAGGAAGATCAGCGTCACCGCTGAAGTCACTTCCCAGCCCATCACCGACATGCCGCTTTTGTAGGCCTGCCCGGAAAGACCAACCAGTTGTTCCGTGGAAAGGTTGGTTAACATTAACGAAGCGGCAATAACCGGCGCTTTTAGTGAACGTCCGGCAAGAAAATAGCCTTGTTGCGATCCGGTATCTGTTTTGCGAACCTTCCACTAGGTGATCACCGCCACCAGCAGCGTAAAACCGACAAAACTCAAGATTTGTAACGAATTCATCTCATAGCCCTTATTTATGTTTATGTCCCGGACGCATGAATATAGGGAGAGGTAAAATGTGTCGGGTCAGGCAGTCAGATTCTTAAAATACAAACGTCGTATCCCTGAACGGATTGTTTTCTGTTAAGTTCAGGTTGTGAGCATAATTCGCCGGAGGGATATTAAAATGAATGGAAAATTGCAAAGTTCAGATGTAAAAAACGAAACTCCGTACAATATTCCCTTATTGATTAACGAAAATGTGATCTCCAGCGGAATTTCTCTGATCTCGCTCTGGCATACCTACGCCGACGAGCATTACCGGGTGATCTGGCCGCGGGACAAGAAGAAACCGCTTATCGCCAACTCATGGGTTGCGGTGTATACCGTACAAGGATGTGGGAAAATTCTTTTAAAGAATGGCGAACAAATAACTCTGCATGGCAACTGTATTATATTTTTAAAGCCAATGGATATTCACTCTTATCACTGTGAAGGTTTAGTCTTGGAACAGTACTGGATGGAATTTACCCCCACCAGTATGATGGATATTCCCGTTGGTCAGCAAAGCGTTATTTATAATGGCGAAATTTATAATCAGGAACTCACCGAAGTTGCTGAGTTAATAACTTCACCAGAAGCAATAAAAAATAATCTGGCAGTCGCTTTTCTGACGAAAATTATTTATCAGTGGATTTGTCTTATGTCTGCAGATGGTAAAAAAGATCCACAACGGCGGCAAATTGAAAAATTAATTGCCACTTTACATGCCAGTCTGCAACAACGCTGGAGCGTAGCTGATATGGCTGCCACGATCCCCTGTAGCGAAGCCTGGTTGCGTCGTCTGTTTTTACGCTATACCGGCAAGACGCCGAAAGAATATTACCTCGATGCGCGTCTGGATCTGGCGCTATCGCTATTAAAGCAACAAGGAAACTCGGTTGGCGAAGTCGCTGATACGCTCAACTTCTTCGACTCCTTTCATTTCAGCAAAGCCTTTAAACATAAATTTGGTTATGCGCCGTCAGCCGTGCTAAAGAATACGGACCAGCACCCAACGGATGCCAGTCCACACAATTAACGTAACTCTGGCCAGTACGCTTTGTTGGCCTCCAGCAACTCATCCAGAATAGCTTTGGCGACCGAGGCGCTCGGTACCGTTTTCGACAACGTAATCGCCTGCCACAGGTGCTGATATGAACGCTGTTCCCAGGCGTCCACGACCAGTTTTTCCACCGCCACTTGCTGACTCATTAACCCTTTCTGAAACTGCGGGATATCGCCGACCACCAGTGGTTCAGGCCGTAGTAGCGCACGCGCATCTGTTTGCGATCTTGCAGCCCAACAATTTGCGCCATCCGGCTTTCAATACCGATTGGCATGTCACAGATGTTGAGGATTTTCGCATTCGGGCGCAGACGACGCGTGGCTTCTGCGACAATTGCTGCCGGGTTGGAGTAGTTGAGCATCTAGGCGTTTGGTGAATATTTTTCCATATAATCCACCAGTTCCAGGACGCCGCCAATGGAACGCATGCCGTACGCTATTCCGCCGGGTCCGCAAGTTTCCTGACCAACAACACCGTGGCGCCGTGGGATTTTTTCATCCAGTTCGCGCATCGGGTACTTGCCGACGCGGATGTGCGCCATAACAAAATCAACGTCGCTGAACGCCACTTCAGGATCGGTGGTGTAACTAAACGCAATGTCCGGCGCTTTTTCTTTAAGGATGACTTTACAGGCTTCGGCAATCACTTCCTGCCGCGCGCCATCGTTATCATAAAATTTCAGTGCACGAAGCGGGAAACGGTCCTGATTCGCCAGGAGCATCAACACGATGCCTGGCGTAAAGGTGCTTCCACCGCCTGCGACAACCACTGAGAATTTGGTCATTATACTGCCTCCGTAATGGCAACATTTTCTGCTGATTGATGAGAATTAATTAAGCTATCGAGCTGTTCACGCAATTGGGATACATGCAGACCAATGATCACCTGAATGGCATCGCCACTACGGAAGACGCCGTGCGCTCCCAGCTTTTTAAAGACTTCGTCATCCAGCGTTTGTGACATGTCATGCAGTGCAATACGTAGACGCGTCGCGCAATTGTTAATGCTGGAGATATTGCCGACCCCGCCCAGGGCTTGCAGGATACCGGCAGCCTGATCCAGCTCTTTTTTTGGCTCTGCAGCGGTGGTTTAGCCTCGCGAGGCTTTGTATTCGGCTTTTGAGTAGAGTTTCACTTCCGCATCTTCACGTCCCGGCGTGCACATGTTGAACTGCAGAATCAGGGGGCGGAAAACCACGAAGTACAGCAGGGTAAAGCACAACCCAATGGCGATTTGGGTCAGCATCATATCCGCGTGGTTGCTGAACATCGGGATCCAGTTTTGCGGTAAAACCTGGTCAATCAGACCTCCGCCCATGTTGCCCACCACACCAAAGAGATACATTACGGTCGACATTGAGGCCGCCAGCACGGCGTGTACCGCAAACAGCAACGGTGAAATGAACAGGAAGGTAAATTCCAGCGGTTCGGTAATTCCCACCAGCATGGCGGTTAAGGTTGCGGGAATCAGCAAGCCCGCCACTTTTACCCGATTTTCCGGTGCGGCAGTGAAGTACATCGCTAAAGAAATGCCCACGGCACCAAAGATTTTTGAGTTACCGTGCAGGGCAAAACCGCCTTCCGGGAACAACGATTTCAGCGGCTCGGCGCTCAGACTGAACTCTTGCAGATGCTGCGCCCAGTACATCTGAATGCCGCCTTCAACAGCTGCCGGACCAAAGATAAACGGTCCGTAGATGAAGTGGTGTAAACCGGTTGGGATCAGAATACGTTCGAGGAAGGTGTAAACCCACACCCCAAGCGCACCCGCCGAACGCAGGAACGCTTGCAGAGATTCAATCCCCATTTGTACTTTTGGCCAGCCGAGCAATGTCAGCCAGGCACAGGGGATCATCACCAGGAAGGCGATAATCACCACATAAGACGTCCCCTGGAAAATGCCGAGAAAAACCGGCAGTTTTTTATCGAACAGACGGTTATGCAGCGCCGTCACAATGCCGGAAATGATAATTGCGCCGATAATGCTGGTATCGAGGGTTTTAATCCCGGCCATCATTGTCAGACCGCTACCTGCCACCGCGTCCTGAGTGAAATCGACGCCGAAGTAGCTTCCCCAGGTCATTCCCATCGCATTGATGAAATAGTTCCAGGTCAGGAAACTCACCATCACCGCCAGACAAGCACGTCCCTGCGCTTGCTTAGCAAGGCCAATGGGTAAACCGACAGCAAAAATCAGCGGCATATTACGGAATACCGTCCAACCGCCCTCTTCAATAATGTGTACGATTTGCGCGAATAAACTGTTCGGATCGGTCAGTGATTCCCCGACAAACATCGGGTTTTGCAGCAAGATGGCAAGACCCACCACAATCCCGGCGAAGGGAAACAGCAGCACTGGCGTGAACATCGCGCCGCCAAAGCGTTGAATTTGACTGAGCATTTCCACATCCTCTTTTCTCAATTCTGTAAGTAGGAAGCCTGATTGGTTATGCGGCAGACCTGGAGCGAGGATAGGAAGATGCGATCGGCAGAACATGACGACCCAATGGGATTCGTGATCGCTTTCATGCTTTTCGTTGGGCGGTAGAGATCTACGTTTTCGCGAAAAAGTAGACATCTGTGAGCACAGGTACACAGCATCGAACACATCTTTAAAAAAAAGATTTTTTTCAATCGATTAAGCAGAACTTGTGGGCGCATTACCCGTGCTTGCAGGCAAAAAAGAGAGCTAGAGATGATCTACAAAAGCATTGCGGAGCGGTTAAGAATTCGACTTAATTCCGCGGATTTCACGCTAAACGGCCTTCTTCCCGGTGAAAAAAAGCTGGCGGAAGAGTTTGCGGTATCGCGGATGACTATCCGTAAAGCCATTGACCTGCTGGTAGCGTGGGGGCTGGTGGTCCGCCGCCACGGCAGCGGCACTTACCTGGTGCGCAAAGATGTGCTGCATCAAACCGCCAGCCTGACCGGACTGGTGGAGGTGTTAAAACGGCAGGGAAAAACGGTCACCAGCCAGGTGCTGATTTTTGAAATCATGCCTGCGCCTCCGGCCATTGCCAGCCAGTTACGGATTCAAATCAACGAGCAGATCTACTTCTCCCGTCGCGTTCGTTTTGTGGAAGGGAAACCGCTAATGCTGGAAGACAGCTATATGCCGGTAAAACTGTTCCGTAACCTTTCACTGCAACATCTGGAAGGGTCGAAGTTTGAATATATTGAACAAGAGTGCGGGATTTTGATTGGCGGTAATTATGAAAGCCTGATGCCGGTGCTCGCCGATAGACTGCTGGCGCGGCAAATGAAGGTAGCGGAACACACGCCACTGCTGCGGATCACCTCGTTGTCATATAGCGAGAGCGGGGAGTTTTTGAATTATTCAGTGATGTTCAGAAATGCCAGCGAATACTAGGTGGAGTACCATTTACGGCGACTCCACCCGGAAAAGAGTTAACCGATACTCCAGAAGAGCACCGCCAGTAATTGGGGGGTGATAATGCGCAGGAACATCACTAACGGATAGACAGTGGCGTAAGAGAGCGCCGCCGCACCACTGGTTGGATGAAGATTATTAGCAAACGCCAGCGCCGGAGGATCGGTCATGGAACCTGCCAGCATCCCGCACATGGTCAGGTAATTCATTTTGGCTAACATCCGCGCCAGAATGCCAACAGTAATCAGCGGAACGGCGGTGATCAGGGCACCATAACCAATCCAGCTTAGCCCTTCGCCATTGACCAGGGTATTCACAAAATCCCCACCAGATTTCAGACCAACGACCGAGAGGAACAGCACGATCCCCAGCTCCCGCAGCGCGAGGTTGGCACTTGGCGGCATAAACCAGTACAGCTTGCCGATACTGCCGATACGCCCGAGGATCAACGCCATAATCAGCGGACCGCCCGCCAGCCCCAGTTTCAACGCGGCCGGGAATCCTGGCACAAAGACGGGAATAGAACCTAACAATACGCCAAGCCCGATGCCAATAAACACTGGCAGCATCTGAACCTGTTGCAGTTTTTGCTGCGCATTCCCCAGCACATTGGCAACGGCATCAATTGCGGACGGACGCCCCACCAGGTTGAGGATATCGCCGAACTGCAGGCTGATATCGCCACTGGCGACCAGTTCGACCCCGGCACGGTTCAGGCGCGAGATAACAACGTCATAGCGTTCTTTAAAGTGCAGGTCGCGAATACGTTTTCCGAGCACGTTTTCATTGGTGACCACCACACGCTCGACGCGCAAATCAGTGCCTTTCGTAGACAGCGAGGTATCGACCTCCTGACCAATCACCAGTTGCGCATTATGTAAATCCGCTGGCTGCCCCACCAGATGCAGCAAATCGCCCAGTTGGATAATGGTATCTGGCGAAGGTACTTTTAGGGTTTCTTCTCGTTTCAGACGCGAGCAGATAATTTTGTCGCCGTTGAGAATCGGTACATCTTTAATGGCTAAATCATGCAGGTTAGGGTTCTCAACGCGAATATTGATAGTCTTGATCAGCGCGCCGCCATTGGTGCGTGAAGACTCGTGCTGCTGAGCTTCTGTCTCGACATTGACGCGGAAAATAACCCGCAACATCCACATGGTGAACAAAATCCCGCAAATGCCGAATGGATACGCCATCGCGTAACTCATCCCCATCTGATCGACCATTTCCATTGGTGTACCCAGGTCGCGCAAGATCTGCTGCCCTGCCCCCAGCGCTGGCGTATTGGTTACCGCACCGGAGAAAATCCCCAGCACTACCGGCAGTGGAATATCAAACAGTTTATGCAGGATGGCGGTAACCAGACCACCGATGATGACGATCAGAACAGCAAACAGGTTGAGGCGTAATCCGGAGACGCGCAATGAGGCAAAGAAGCCCGGCCCTACCTGAATCCCGATGGTATAAACGAACAGGATCAGGCCAAATTCCTGAATAACATGCAGCATATCGCTACTTAATGTCATCCCCGCCTGAGAAACAAAATGGCCGACGATGATCCCACCAAACAGCACGCCGCCAATACCTAATCCTATGCCGCGAAATTTGACGTTGCCGATAAACAAACCGACGACTGCCACCAAAGCCAGAATACTGACCGTTAATGCTATATCACTCATCGTCCATTTCTCTTGAGATAACATTTTAATTGCTACGGATTATGGCTGAATCGGTGAAGCAGATTTGCCTTATAGCGCACATTATCACGGGAAAGAACGTGCCGAAATATCTTAAACAGTCGAAATTTAACGCATTGTTGAAGAAGAAAGACAAAAAAAGCCCCACCAGAATGGCGGGGCAAAGAGAATAGCTAGTTAGCTATTTAACGCGGGACGTTCGCTGATAGCGATACGCTGCGCTGCGATGGGTTCTGGCTCATTACGAATTAAATCAATATGCAGTAAACCGTTTACGAAGGTTGCGCCAGAGACTTCCATATTTTCAGCCAGCGTAAAACTCAGGCTAAATGGCTGATTCATAAGCCCTTGATGCAGCCATTTTTTCTCTTCTTTTGGCTGCTCCGGCGTGCCTTTTACGCTCAGGCGCGTACCTTCCAGTTGAATCTCTAAATCTTCCTGACGGAAACCTGCCAGCGCAAGGGTAATGCGGTAGTGGTTATCGTCGCTTTTCTCAATGTTGTACGGCGGGAAGCTCTGGCTTTCACCGGCGTTTTGCAGTGCGTTGGCCAGTTTGTCAAAACCGATCCATTGACGCATCAGTGGGGATAAATCGAAGTTACGCATAGTCATTTCTCCTTCTAAGAAGCGAGTAAGTACCTGCAAATCCGAAGATTCGCATATGCTCCCTGACGGCGAGCATGGAGATGTCAGGCCGCGCCAGGCGGCCTTAGGGAATTAGTTGATTTCGATACGGCGCGGTTTTTTCGCTTCCGGAATCACGCGTTCGAGATCGATATACAGCAAACCATTTACCAGGTTAGCCCCACGAACATGAATGTTCTCAGCTAACTGGAATTTGCGTTCAAAGTTGCGTTCAGCGATGCCCTGGTACAGATAGGTGCGCTCTTTTTGTTCGTCGGCGTGAGCACCTTTCACCACCAGCAGATTATCCTGGGCGGTAATTTCCAGTTCGCTCTCAGCAAAACCAGCCACAGCGATAGCAATGCGGTAATGGTTTTCGTCTACCAGTTCAACGTTATACGGAGGGTAGCCGCCATTACTCTGGCTCTGGTTGTTTTCTAAGTGGTTAAACAAACGGTCAAATCCAATAGCAGAACGGTAAAGCGGGGATAAATCAAAGTTACGCATAATCAATAGCTCCTGAAATCAGCGAGAATGTAAGACCTTCCACAATGGACAGGTCAGGTAGCCAGAACACCCATCAGGCGCGTCCTCATCGACTACGATGTAAAATGGGTCTGGAAATGAACTTTTCAAGCCTTATCAGCGGACTTTTTTTTGCAGTTTATGGTCTATTGCATAGACTGAGGGGGCAGCACGAAACGTTAAAGTGCGATAGCCGCCACAGTGCGACGTAATGATGATGTTATTTTCAGCAAGGGATCGCTATAACTCATCAGGCCAACACCCACGATCAACAGATGAATTTATTATGATAAGAAATGTGTTGTTAGCGTTCATGATATGCAGCGGAATGACATTACTCGGAGGATGCTCCAGCGTGATGTCCCATACCGGGGGGAAAGAAGGAACGTATCCCGGCACCCGCGCCAGCGCCACCATGATTGGCGACGATGAAACCAACTGGGGCTCTAAGTCGCTGGCGATTCTCGATATGCCGTTTACCGCTGTGATGGACACGCTTTTACTGCCGTGGGATGTGTTCCGCAAAGACAGCTCGGTGCGCTCGCGCGTTGAAAAAAGCGAAGCCAACGCGCAAGCCACCAATGCGGTTATTCCACCGGCCAGAATGCCTGATAACTGATTTAGCGATCGGTTTCGGTGATCCACAGCTGGCCACCTTCCATCCACGCCAGCCATTGACCATCCGGCGAGAAGACCACGGCGTCCGCAGAAGGTGGATTGGCGTGGTTTTCGGTTAAATACTCAACCTCGCCGCTTTGCGCATGGGCACAAACAATTCGATTATCCAGCACAAAGCCCAACCATTCTCCTGACGGATGCCAGTTAAATGCAGACTGAATATCCGTTTTGTTATGGGTTAACTTGCGCGGTTCGCCGCCCTGTGGCGAGATAAGCCACAGTTGCACAATGCCGTTATCATCACGCATTAAAAACGCGATTTGCGTACCCTGCGGATTACAGCGCACCCAGTGGCGCGGGACGTTGACTAACCCCGGATAAGCCCGATGATGGGTAAAGGTTAAACGTCGCTGCACGACGCCACGCGGTGGCGCGGGTAGGGTTGTTTCCGTTCCACTTAACGGCGCATCACCTGCCGATTTCCAGCTAGCTTCATCTTGCGGTAACTCAACGATAAATAGCTCCGGCACTTTCTCGCCCTTTGGCGAAAGTGTGTCGCCAATAAACGCCAGCGCGTGATTTCCTACCCATCCTTCTTCATAAGCACGATTGATTTCATCACTGCCAGGCTGCGGCGTGGGCGTGGTTTTACTCACCAGCACACACCAGTGGCTACCGCTGTATTCACGCGGATGTTGCTTTTGTACGTTGACCGGGCCAAACGGTGCAGCAACCCCGACGTTTCGCAAATCCAGCGCCGGATCGAGTTGATGCATTACATGGTCGTTATAGGTAAAGCTCCCCCTTTCACCGTTCGGGCTAAAGACATGCACATGGCTGCCACCGCGCAGCGCTCCTGGCGTATACGGCGCGGTAATATCCATTGCATCGAGATTGCTCACCTTGCCGCCTTCAGCAATGACTCCGCGTCGATGATGGAAGTCGTAATGCCATGTTTCATCAGGATTTTCAGGGCCGTGAATAAAGACATATTTCTCTGACTTCGGATGAACGGTCACCACGCCGACGTGTGCGCCCTGTGACGCGCGATAGATAACCTCGACCTCGCCTGTATGGATATTCACACGCTCAATGGTCTCGCCGGTAAACGACGCCCCAGAAGGACGCACGTCAAATACCAGCCACTGGCTGTCGGGCGTCCAGGTATTGGTATTGGTGAGCAGGTGATTACGGGGAGCAAAGGTTATCTGTTTCATGGCGCGGTCCTGATACAAAACGGTTCCCGCCATCATACTTCACAAGGACTTCACTTTCAGACAATAGTCTTTTGCCATCGTGATGAATGTGAGTGAAAAGATGGAACATTTCGACGTGGCGATTATTGGCCTCGGCCCGGCAGGGTCGGCGTTGGCACGAAAGTTAGCCGGCAAAATGCAGGTGATCGCGCTGGATAAAAAGCACCAGTGCGGTACTGAAGGTTTCAGCAAACCTTGCAGATTTTCAGCGTCAAAACTGTCGACGTCGCCGCATCGCTCACGCGTAACTACCAGCGAAGCTATATCAATATTAATCGCCATGCTTTCGACTTGTGGATGAAATCGCTGATCCCCGCCAGCGTTGAGGTTTATCACGATAGCCTGTGCCGAAAAATCTGGCGTGAGGATGATAAATGGCATGTCATTTTTCGTGCAGACGGCTGGGAGCAACATATTACCGCCCGCTATCTGGTCGGTGCCGATGGCGCAAACTCGATGGTGCGGCGACATCTCTACCCGGATCATCAAATCCGTAAATATGTCGCTATCCAGCAGTGGTTCGCAGAGAAACATCCGGTGCCGTTCTACTCCTGCATCTTTGATAATGCGATAACTGACTGTTACTCATGGAGTATCAGCAAAGATGGTTATTTTATCTTTGGCGGTGCCTATCCAATGAAAGACGGTCAGACGCGTTTCACGACGCTGAAAGAGAAAATGAGCGCCTTTCAGTTCCAGTTTGGCAAAGCGGTGAAAAGTGAGAAATGCACGGTGTTGTTTCCCTCACGCTGGCAGGATTTTGTCTGTGGTAAGGACAACGCCTTTCTGATTGGTGAAGCGGCGGGATTTATCAGCGCCAGCTCGCTGGAGGGGATTAGCTATGCGCTGGATAGCGCAGAGATTCTGCGTGCGGTGTTCCTGAAACAGCCGGAGAAGAGCAACGCCGCTTACTGGCGCGCCACACGCAAACTGCGTTTAAAACTCTTCGGCAAGATAGTAAAAAGCCGATGCCTGACCGCACCGGCTTTAAGAAAGTGGATTATGCGCAGTGGTGTGGCGCATATTCCACAGTTGAAAGATTATCCAACGCGCTTCACATCACCCACCAGCAGGATGTAAGAGAGCGCGCCAATCAACGCGACGGCGGAGATATAAACCAGTGCAGGCGCGAAACCGTAACCCTGCGCCAGGTACCCCACCACCAGCGGAACGGTGATGCCGCCCAGACCACCGGCGAAGTTAAACACGCCGCCGGTTAAACCAATCAGGCGCATCGGTGCCAGAGAAGAGACCAGCGACCAGGTAATCGAAGCAAAACCGTTGCCGAAGAATGCCAGCGCCATCAGGCACATAATCATCATCGGATCGTTGGTGTAGTTAGCGCCCATAATGCAGGTGGAGATCAGCAAGCCGCAGATAATCGGCGTTTTACGCGCAAAGCCCAGTGAAAAGCCCTTACGTACCAGCAGATCCGCGACCCAGCCAGAGAGCAGGACGCCGACAAACGCCGCGAGGAATGGCACCGTGGTCATAAAGCCTGCTTTCAGCGCCGTGATTCCTTTTTCCTGGGTTAAATAGTTCGGGAACCAGGTTAAGAAAAACCACAGTGCAGAAGCCACCGCAAATTGCCCAAGATAAACGCCGATCAGTTTACGATGGAACACCAGTTTCCAGTCTTTGGCTGTTAACGGCTGACGCGCCTCTTTCTTCACCGGCGCATCACCATCCACCAGACCGCCGCCATCACGAATGTAATCCAGTTCAGCTTTGCTGATACCTTTGGTCAGGCGCGGCGGCTGATAAACCTTAAACCAAATCAGCGACCAGATAATGCCGATACCACCAGTGACAATGAACACCCAGTGCCAGCTCAACATCTCCTGAATCCAGATCAGCAGCGGAGTCAAAAACGCCAGACCGACAAACTGACCAGACGTATAAAAACCAACGGCGGAAGCGCGTTCATGTTCCGGAAACCAGCTGGTCACCATCCGGTTATTGGTCGGGAAAGCGGGCGCTTCGAAAATACCGGTTATCGCACGCAGACCAATTAATGACATTAATCCCGTGGCAAAGCCCTGGAATAAAGTCGCCACTGACCAACCAAATATCGCAATAAAATAAGTCACGCGAGAACCTACGCGATCTAAAAACCAACCGCCGGGGATCTGGCATAGCGTATAAAGCCAGGCGAAGGCCGAAAATACATAGCCCATTTCCGCTTTCGTAATGCCGAACTCTTCCTGAATATGGGCGGAAGCCACGGCCAGGTTAGCGCGGTCAACATAACAAATGACCACCGTAATAAAGATCATCACCAGCGTCAGATAACGCCGACGCCCCGGCTTTGCTGCATTAACGGGAATATCCATAGCGAGCTTTCTCCAGATTTTGGGCATAGCGAAGCCGCTCACCATGCCCTGTAATTTACAGAGGGTTATATTTTTGTATTGCTGTTTTAGTGCCCGATGAGGGGCTTACGTGGCAGGAATTACCACTCTGCTACGCTGTTATCTTCATGACGCCAGAGCGGATTACGCCAGTCCGGGGCATTTTTACTGAACTCAATAACTTTAGCTTCGTCGATTTCCACACCTAAGCCCGGTTTCGTTAACGGTTTAAAGAAGCCGCCAACCATGCTGAAGTCTTCTTTGTTTTTCACAAAGTCGAGTAACTCCGCGCCTTTGTTGTAATGAATGCCCATACTTTGTTACTGAAGTACCGCGTTATAGGAAACAAAGTCGATATGCAGGCAAGCCGCCAGTGCAATCGGTCCGAACGGACAGTGCGGCGCAAGGGTCACATCATAGGCTTCTGCCATTCCAGCAATTTTGTAGCATTCGGTAATACCGCCTGCATGGGAGAGATCCGGTTGCAGAATCGAAATACCGCCTGCCTCCAGCACGCGTTTAAAATCGAAACGTGAGAACATGCGCTCACCCGCCGCCAGTGGAATATGCGTTTGTGCCGCCAATTTCGGGTAGTATTCGGCTTGTTCCGCCAGCACCGGCTCTTCAATAAACAGCGGGCGATACGGCTCCAGTTCTTTAATCAGCACTTTCGCCATTGGCGCGCTGACGCGACCGTGGAAATCAAGACCAAACTCAATCTGATTGCCAAAAGCTTCACGAATTTGTGCCACGGTGTTGACTGCCGCATCTACCGCGCGGGAGTTATCAATTAGCCCCAGTTCTTCACAACCGTTCAGTTTGAAGGTATCGAAGCCGATTTCGCGCAGGGTTTTAATGCCGTCGATAACATCCGCCGGACGATCGCCGCCGACCCAACTGTAGGCTTTAATTTTGTCGCGAACCAGGCCGCCCATCAGTTGCCAGACTGGCGCATTCAGCACTTTGCCTTTGATATCCCATAACGCCTGGTCGATCCCGGCGATGGCGCTCATCAGGATTGGACCGCCACGATAAAATCCGGCGCGATACATCACTTGCCATAAGTCGTTGATGCGCGAAGGATCCTGACCAATCAAATAGTCACCCAGCTCGTGAACTGCCGCTTCCACCGTACGGGCGCGGCCTTCAATCACGGGCTCGCCCCAACCGACCACGCCTTCATCGGTTTCAATTTTCAGGAACATCCAGCGGGGAGGTAAACGATACGTGGTAATTTTGGTGATTTTCATTGCACTGCCTCTCGATACGCCTTAACAAATGCTGCTGCCTGCTGCGCGGTGCGTTCTACGGACTGCCCGGCGCGATAAAGATCGCTGCCTAAGCCCGCCCCAACACAACCTGCGTCTATCCACTGCGCCAGGTTTTCTGGCGTCACGCCGCCAACGGCAAAGACTGCGATGTCCGGTGGTAATACCACTTTTAACGCTTTGATGTATTGCGGACCAAAAGCCGATGACGGAAATATTTTCAGCGCCTGCGCGCCCGCTTCGAGCGCGGTAAAGGCTTCGGTCGCCGTCGCGCAGCCGGGGCAAACGGTCATGCCGTAGCCCACCGCGCGGCGGATCACTTCACTATGGATATTGGGCGTAACGATGAGCTGACAGCCCATCCTGGCGAGCGCATCGACCTGTTCAGGTTTCAGTACCGTACCTGCGCCAATCAACGCCTTGTCGCCATACGCATCAACGATGGCGGGAATGCTCTGCTCCCATTGTGGGGAATTCAGCGGGATTTCAACCGCGTCGAACCCGGCGTCAATCACCGCGCCAACATGCGCCAGCGCCTCGTCGGGCGTAATGCCGCGCAAAATGGCGATCAGCGGGAGTTTAGTTTGCCACTGCATGAGCGATGCTCCTTATACCAGCCTGAAATGCCGTGTCGCCCGCCACCGCCGCCACGTCGCAACCCATCGCCTGAAAGGCTTGCTGGTAGCGCGCGGTCAGCGATGTTCCGGCGACAAGGGTGATGGCGTGTTGATGGGTCACATAGTCGCGCATACTGGCAACCTCTGCGCCAATCAACAAACCAGAGAGAAATTCGCTGACCTGTTCGCGGAGAAGTGTTCCCAGCACATGCGAGGCGCGAACTTCAAAAAGCTGCGGCAATATGGCGGGCGCATTAAGGCCGCGCTCAAGGCCAGCCGCGAAGGCATCGGCAGAGTTTTCCTGCGGCGGCAAACCTGCGCCAATCAATGAGTGATTTAACAGTAAATGATGTAATTCACCGGTCATCACGGTGCGAAAATCGTTGATTTGCTGGCTATCGGCCTGCACCCATTTGCAATGCGTACCGGGCATAACATAAAGAGAGGAAGGAGCCAGAGCTCGCGCGCCGATCAATTGTGTTTCTTCGCCGCGCATCACATTGTGGTTATCGTCATGAGAGACGCATAATCCGGGAATAATCCAGATATTGTCGCCAACAGACGTTAATTGTTCGCCAATAGACGAAAAACGGGCAGGAACAGATAAATACGGAGCAACTTTCCAGCCGACATTGCTGCCGACCATTCCTGCCATCACCACTGGCGTATTTTCTTCACGCCAGTCGGTCGTGACTTCTGCTAACACCGCAGCCGGAGATTTTCCGTTCAGGCGCGTGACGCCTGCTTCTGATTGCCTGCTCTCCAGGCAGTGGTCGCCCTGATAAAGCCAGGCGCGCAGATTGGTCGATCCCCAGTCAATTGCGATGTAGCGAGCTGTCATGTGATTTCCTTTAACCTTCGTGTCGAGCTGGCAATCATGGTAAGCGCCGCCTGCTCTGCCGCATCGCCGTCCTGATGCCGTATCGCATCGAACAGCGCCTTATGTTCCTGGAGCGTTTGCGGCATGTTGGCCTCATCGCCCATCCAGGTTCGTTCAAAAACCGCCCGCTGCAGCGAACTGATCGCAATGCTAAGTTGCTGTAACACCGGGTTATGCACCGACTGCAGCACCGCCTCGTGGTAGCGAATATCCGCTTCGTTAAACGCTTCGCGGTCCTGATTGTTGGCAATCATCTCGTTCAGCGCCGATTCAATCTGCGCCAGATCGCTGGAGGTCGCGCGCTCTGCTGCCCAACGGGCAATCGCCGGTTCCACCAGATTTCGCACTTCGCTCATGGCACTGATAAGCCGTGGGTCGTAGTCGTTTTCCAGCACCCATTGCAGTACGTCAGTGTCGAGGTAATTCCACTGGTTACGCGGTGCCACAAACGCCCCGCGATAACGTTTCATTTCAATCAGCCGCTTCGCCATCAGCGAACGGAACACCTCACGGATGATGTTGCGCGAGGTTGCAAACTCTTCACAGAGCTCCGCCTCAGCCGGAAGTGGCGAGCCAGGTACGTATTTGCCGTGAACGATCTGTTTACCCAGCGTAATGACAATGCGATCGGTTTTATTGAGAGTCATGGAGAGTCCTTGTGCTCTGTATGTTCTTCTCTACTTTACCCCGATCGATGCATAACGCGGCAACTTTGTAGTACCAGCGTGATGACGTTCGCGTTTGCCGTGCGTGTAATGTAGTACAAACTTATATTGTTGTGCTACAATTTAGATCAAAAAAAGAACAATGTATAAAAAAATGACATGCGTCGGGCAGAAATCTGAAAAGGGATATCAGGCGCTAAACAGGAGGGAAAGAAGAGTATGCTTTCAACGGCTTAGCTACTCGTTTAAAAGATTAATCATGAAGTTGAATTTTAAGGGATTTTTTAAGGCTGCCGGTTTATTCCCACTGGCGCTGATGCTTTCAGGCTGTATCTCGTATGCTCTGGTTTCCCATACCGCAAAGGGTAGTTCAGGAAAGTATCAATCGCAGTCAGACACCATCACTGGGCTATCGCAGGCAAAAGATAGTAATGGAACAAAAGGCTATGTTTTTGTAGGGGAATCGCTGGATTACCTTATCACTGATGGTGCCGATGACATCGTTAAGATGCTCAATGATCCAGCACTTAACCGGCACAATATTCAGGTTGCCGATGACGCAAGATTTGTTTTAAATGCGGGGAAAAAGAAATTTACCGGCACAATATCGCTTTACTACTACTGGAATAACGAAGAAGAAAAGGCACTGGCAACGCATTATGGTTTTGCCTGTGGTGTTCAACACTGTACCAGGTCACTGGAAAACCTAAAAGGCACAATCCATGAGAAAAATAAAAACATGGATTACTCAAAGGTGATGGCGTTCTACCATCCATTTAAAGTGCGATTTTATGAATACTATTCACCCAGAGGCATTCCGGATGGTGTTTCCGCAGCATTACTGCCAGTGACTGTTACGCTGGACATCATTACTGCACCGCTGCAATTTCTGGTTGTATATGCAGTAAACCAATAATCAGTAAGCGGGCAAACGCGTTTATGCTGTTTGCCCGCCCACAGATTAATTCAGCACATACTTCTCAATAGCAAACGCCACGCCATCTTCAAGGTTGGATTTTGTGACAAAGTTCGCCATTTCTTTCACCGAAGGAATAGCGTTATCCATCGCCACACCGACGCCTGCATATTCAATCATTGCGATGTCGTTTTCCTGATCGCCAATCGCCATGATTTCTTCCGGTTTAATACCTAACACGTCGGCCAGTGATTTCACACCCGTACCTTTGTTAACGCGTTTATCGAGGATTTCGAGGAAGTACGGCGCACTTTTCAGCACGGTATATTTCTCTTTCACTTCCTGCGGAATACGCGCGATAGCCTGGTCGAGGATGGCGGGTTCATCAATCATCATCACTTTCAGGAACTGGGTATTGGGGTCCATTTTCTCCGCTTCGCAGAACACCAGCGGAATTGTGGCAACGAAGGATTCATGCACCGTGTAGTAGCTGATATCGCGGTTAGCGGTGTACAGCGTGGTGCGGTCCAGGGCGTGGAAATGAGAACCGACTTCGCGAGAGAGTTTTTCCAGGAAACGATAGTCGTCATAGCTGAGAGCGGTTTGCGCCACGGTGCTACCATCAGCGGCCTTCTGTACCAGCGCGCCGTTATAAGTAATGCAGTAGTCGCCCGGCTGTTCCATATGCAGCTCTTTCAGGTAGTTGTGCACACCTGCATACGGACGACCCGTCGTTAGCACGACATTCACGCCACGGGCGCGAGCTGCGGCAATCGCATTTTTAACGGCGGGTGAAATGGTGTGATCGGGCAGCAGAAGGGTGCCATCCATATCGATAGCAATGAGTTTGATAGCCATGAGTTCCCAAGGTAGATTAGTTCCTGACCCATGCTAACGCGATTCCGCTCAAAAATCAGTACAACACCCGAGGGAAAAGGGGATGCAACGCGGGTTGCATGCTCCCCATTTGCTTAGCGGAAGAGTTTCCCTTTCAGCAGTTCCATGCCTGCGGAAAGCAGATCGTTATTGGCTTGTGCTGACACTTCACCTTGCGGTGAGAGCGCATCAATAATCTTCGGCAATTGCTCTGCCAGTAAACTGGAAGCCGTACTGGTATCCACGCCAAGTTTTTGCCCGAGATCGGACACCGCATTTGTGCCGAGCGCCGATTCCAGTTGCTCGCCGCTAACTGATTGATTTCTCTGTTGATTACTCAACCAAGTTGAGAGAATGGCCCCTAAGCCGCCACTTTGCAGTTTTTCCAGCAGCACCTGAATGCCACCCTGCTCCTCAACCCAACTTAAAATCGCCTGATATTTCCCCGCATCGCCTTTCAGAAAGGCACCGACAACTTCATCAAAAAGCCCCATGATAATCACCTGTAAAGCGTTACGTGTTGACCCAAAAAGTATAGATCTGCGGGATGATAATTGCGGATTGCAGAAATAAAAAGGGCGGAGATGATCTCCGCCCTTTTCTTATAGCTTCTTGCCGGATGCGGCGTGAACGCCTTATCCGGCCTACAAAATCATGCAAAATCAATATATTGCAGGAGTCTCGTAGGACTAATAAGCGTAGCGCATCAGGCACGCTCGCATGGTTAACGCCATTAAATATCAATATTCGCCGCTTTCAGGGCGTTCTCTTCAATAAACGCACGACGCGGTTCTACGGCGTCGCCCATCAGCGTGGTGAACAACTGGTCAGCGGCAATCGCATCCTTAACGGTAACGCGCAGCATACGACGGCTTTCCGGGTCCATGGTGGTTTCCCACAGCTGTTCCGGGTTCATCTCGCCCAGACCTTTATAACGCTGGATGGAGAGGCCACGACGGGACTCTTTCACCAGCCAGTCCAGCGCCTGCTCGAAGCTGGCTACCGGCTGACGACGCTCGCCACGTTCGATAAACGCATCTTCTTCCAGCAAGCCACGCAGTTTCTCACCCAGCGTGCAGATACGACGATATTCGCCACCGGTGATAAACTCGTGATCCAGCGGATAGTCAGTATCCACACCGTGGGTACGCACGCGAACAATCGGCTCGAACAGGTTTTGTTCGGCATTGGTGTGGACATCAAACTTCCACTGGCTGCCGTGCTGTTCTTTGTCGTTCAGTTCGCTGACCAGCGCGTTCACCCAGCGGGTAACGGTCTGCTCATCAGAAAGGTCAGCTTCCGTCAACGTCGGCTGATAGATAAGCTCTTTCAGCATTGCTTTCGGATAACGACGCTCCATGCGGTTGATCATTTTCTGCGTCGCGTTGTACTCAGATACCAGTTTCTCTAACGCTTCGCCAGCCAATGCCGGTGCACTGGCGTTGGTGTGCAGCGTTGCGCCGTCCAGCGCGATAGAGATCTGGTACTGATCCATCGCTTCGTCGTCTTTAATGTACTGTTCCTGCTTGCCTTTCTTCACTTTGTACAGCGGCGGCTGAGCGATGTAGACGTGACCGCGTTCAACGATTTCCGGCATCTGACGATAGAAGAAGGTCAACAGCAGCGTACGAATGTGCGAGCCGTCGACGTCCGCATCGGTCATGATGATGATGCTGTGATAACGCAGTTTGTCCGGGTTGTACTCGTCACGACCGATACCACAGCCAAGCGCGGTGATAAGCGTCGCCACTTCCTGAGAAGAGAGCATCTTATCGAAGCGCGCTTTCTCGACGTTAAGGATTTTACCCTTCAGCGGCAGAATCGCCTGGTTCTTGCGGTTACGCCCCTGCTTCGCAGAGCCGCCCGCGGAGTCCCCTTCCACCAGGTACAGTTCGGAAAGCGCCGGATCGCGTTCCTGGCAGTCTGCCAGTTTGCCCGGCAGGCCAGCTAAGTCGAGCGCACCTTTACGGCGGGTCATTTCACGCGCGCGACGCGCCGCTTCACGGGCACGGGCAGCATCGATAATTTTGCCAACCACGATTTTCGCATCAGTTGGGTTTTCCAGCAGGTATTCCGCCAGCAGTTCGTTCATCTGCTGTTCAACCGCCGATTTCACCTCAGAAGAAACCAGTTTGTCTTTGGTCTGGGAGGAGAATTTCGGGTCCGGCACTTTTACGGAAACGACCGCAATCAGGCCTTCACGCGCATCGTCACCGGTGGCGCTGACTTTGGCTTTTTTGCTGTAGCCTTCTTTGTCCATGTAGGCATTCAGGGTACGGGTCATCGCCGCACGGAAGCCTGCCAGGTGAGTACCGCCGTCACGCTGCGGAATGTTGTTGGTAAAGCAGTAGATGTTTTCCTGGAAGCCATCGTTCCACTGCAGCGCCACTTCAACGCCAATACCGTCTTTTTCGGTGGAGAAGTAGAAGATATTTGGGTGGATCGGCGTTTTGTTCTTGTTCAGATATTCAACGAACGCTTTGATGCCGCCTTCATAGTGGAAGTGGTCTTCTTTGCCGTCACGCTTGTCGCGCAGACGAATGGAAACGCCGGAGTTGAGGAACGACAACTCACGCAGACGTTTCGCCAGAATTTCATATTCGAACTCGGTCACATTGGTGAAGGTTTCGAGGCTGGGCCAGAAACGCACCATGGTGCCGGTTTTTTCAGTCTCGCCGGTAACCGCCAGCGGAGCCTGCGGTACACCGTGTTCGTAGATCTGACGGTGAATTTTACCCTCGCGCTGAATAACCAGCTCCAGTTTTTGCGACAGGGCGTTTACTACCGAAACACCAACGCCGTGCAGACCGCCGGACACTTTATAGGAGTTATCGTCAAATTTACCGCCTGCGTGCAGAACGGTCATGATCACTTCCGCCGCCGATACGCCCTCTTCCGGGTGAATACCGGTCGGAATGCCGCGCCCGTCATCCTGTACAGAGACAGAGTTATCGGCGTGAATGGTGACGATAATTTCTTTACAGTGACCCGCGAGCGCTTCGTCGATAGCGTTATCTACCACCTCGAATACCATGTGGTGCAGACCGGTGCCGTCATCCGTGTCGCCGATATACATACCCGGGCGCTTACGCACCGCATCCAGCCCTTTCAGGACTTTGATACTGGAGGAGTCATAAGAATTCGACATCAACGTTTCTCGCTCATTTATACTTGGGTTAATCCGTTATTTTACCCTTTTCCACGGTAAACATCTTCGAATTTTCGTCCGACATGTCTATAACGTGTTCAGCACTGATCGCGCTGACAAAGACCTGTGATTGCGTCGCTTTTAAGCGGCTGGCAAGCAACCCGCGACGCTCATCATCAAGCTCAGAGGCAAAATCATCTATCAGGTAGAGACACCGCCGCCCGCTTTCACGAGTGAGGAACTCTCCTTGCGCCAGACGTAAGGCGCACATCAACAGCTTAAGCTGCCCACGCGATAAGGTATCTTCCACCGGCGCACCGTCGGCGCGAATGCGTAAGTCCGCTTTATGCGGGCCATGCGCGGTGTAGGTTAGCTGGCGATCGCGTTCAAAATTACGTTCCAGCACCTCAGCGTACTCTGTCTCTTTCTCCCAGCCGCGCTGGAAAGAGAAAGTCAGAGAAAACTCAGGGAGAAATTGCTTACAGGTATCATCCATATCGGCCGCGATACCGGCGCTATACTCCGCGCGCCAGGTGCTGATTTGCTCCGCCAGCGGGATCAGTTCTTTATCCCACGGGCGTAGCTGTTCGTAACGAGTCACCTGGCGCAGCGCCGCATTGCGCTGCTTGAGCAATCGCTTGAGATTGCTCCAGGCGGTGAAAAATCTAGGTTCGTTGTGAAAGCATCCCCAGTCGAGGAATGCTCTTCTGTATTTGGGGCCGCCGTTGAGTAAAGTAAACCCTTCTGGCGTTATCAACTGCATCGGCATCAGGTGCGCCAGTTCCGCGACTTTATGCCCGTCCGTACCGTCAATACGGACTTTGCTGTCGCCCTGTTTGTCTTTGGTTAAGCCAATCGCCGTCTCGCGCTCTTCGCCCTGTAATCGCCCGTGGAGAACAAATGCCTCCTGCTCATGGCGAATGACGCGACCAATCTGCAAACTGCGAAACGCCCGACCATGGCCGAGCGTATAGATGGCTTCCAGCACGCTGGTTTTGCCACTGCCGTTGGCACCTACCAGAAAGTTAAAGCCGGGAGATAAAGCGAGATCCGCGGTTTCAATATTGCGGAAATCGCGGATCAACAAGCGGGTGAGGGACATTACAGTCTCATTGGCATGACAACATAGGCAGCCGACTGTGATGCGGCATCTTCAATCTGCACGCTGGAAACCGAATCGGTCAGCATCATGCGGACGTTTTCGCATTTCAGCGCGTTCAGAACATCCAGCACATAGCTGACGTTGAAGCCGATTTCCATCTCCGCACCGCTATAGGTAACGTCGAGGATCTCTTCCGCTTCTTCCTGTTCCGGGTTGTTGGCAGTAATTTTCAGCTGGTTTTCGCTGACATACAGGCGCACACCGCGGAATTTCTCGTTAGAGAGAATCGCCGCGCGAGCAAACGCCTGCTTGAGCAGATCGCAGCCTGCTTCCAGATGTTTGTCCGGGTTCTTCGGCAGAACGCGACGGTAATCCGGGAAGCGACCATCCACCAGTTTCGAGGTGAAAATAAAGTCGCCAACGTGGGCACGAATGTTATTGCTGCCAATCTGCACACGCAGCAGATTGTCGCCGCCGTCGAGCATACGCATCAGTTCAATCACGCCTTTACGCGGTACGATCACCGAATGGCTTGGCAAAGATTGACCAATTGGCATTGAACAGACCGCCAGACGGTGGCCGTCGGTTGCCACGGTGCGCAGTTCTTCACCTTCGGTTTCAAACAGCATACCGTTTAAGTAATAGCGAACATCCTGATGCGCCATCGAAAACTGGGTTGCTTCAATCAGACGCTTCATCGTCGCCTGCGGCAGGGTAAATTCGACTTCGCTCTGCCAGTCATCGAGGTTCGGGAAATCCGCCGCTGGCAGGGTAGACAGCGAAAAACGGCTACGCCCGGAGCGCACCAGCATCCGTTCACCTTCCAGCTGCACGGCAATTTCCGCGCCTTCAGGCAGACCACGGCAGATATCAAAGAATTTGCGCGCCGGAACGGTCGTCGCTCCTGGCTCGTGTGGCTGAACCAGCGCAACGCGTGCCACCATTTCCATCTCGAGATCAGTACCGGTCAGCGACAACGTACCGTCAGCAACCTGTAACAGCAGATTACCGAGAATCGGTAGCGTAGGACGACCACCTAACGGACCGCTCACCTGTTGTAGCGGTTTTAATAAATGCTCACGTTCTACGGTAAATTTCATAGGTTTACGATGACAATGTTCTGATTAAATTTGAAAAATCTTCTTTGATATCGTGGCTCTCTTCACGCAACTGCTCGATCTTACGGCAGGCATGAAGCACCGTCGTGTGGTCACGCCCACCAAACGCATCGCCAATCTCTGGCAGACTGTGGTTAGTCAGCTCTTTCGCTAGCGCCATCGCCATCTGGCGCGGACGCGCCACCGAGCGGGATCGACGCTTGGAAAGGAGATCCGCGACTTTGATCTTGTAGTACTCCGCCACCGTCTTCTGAATATTGTCGATGGTGACCAGTTTTTCCTGCAATGCCAGCAAGTCGCGCAGCGCCTCACGCACGAAGTCGATGGTGATCGCCCGTCCGGTAAAGTTGGCGTTAGCAATAACGCGGTTCAGCGCCCCTTCCAGCTCACGTACGTTAGATCGTAGACGCTTGGCGATAAAGAACGCCACTTCACCCGGCAAACGAATGTCATTTTCGTCGGCCTTTTTCATCAGGATCGCCACACGGGTTTCCAGCTCTGGCGGTTCGATCGCCACAGTCAGTCCCCAACCGAAGCGGGATTTCAAACGATCCTCAACGCCGTTGATCTCTTTCGGATAGCGATCCGAGGTGAGAATGATCTGTTGATTACCTTCCAGCAGGGCGTTGAAGGTGTGGAAAAACTCTTCCTGAGATCGTTCTTTATTAGCAAAAAACTGAATATCGTCGATCAGCAGTGCATCTACGGAACGGTAGTAGCGTTTAAACTCTTCGATCGCGTTGTTTTGCAGGGCTTTAACCATGTCCTGAACAAAGCGCTCGGAGTGCATATAAACCACTTTGGCATTCGGCTTGCGCGCCATAATGCCGTTACCCACCGCATGCAGCAGGTGAGTTTTACCCAGACCCGTGCCGCCATAAAGGAACAACGGGTTATAGGCACCGCCAGGGTTATCCGCCACCTGGCGAGCCGCCGCGCGCGCCAGTTGGTTAGATTTACCTTCAACGAAGTTATCAAACGTGTGTTTGACGTTTACGTTAGAACGATAGGTCGGTTCTGCCGGGGCCGGGACGTTATCCCAACCTGAGCGCGTAGAAGGCGCAGCACGTTGCGGCTGCGTTTGCGCCACCTGTGCAGGGGCCGCGACGTTGCTCGTCACTGCCGCTTGTGGCGTTTGCGTCACCGGTTTGGTGCCGACTTCAAAACGCAGCTGTGGGGCATCCGCTCCGCAGAAACTGGTTAGCAGTCCATTGATATTATTAAGGTACTTGTCCCGTACCCAATCGAGGACAAAACGGTTTGGCGCGTACAGGGACAGCGTGTTATCGCTCAGTTCCGCCTGCAATGGGCGTATCCACATACTGAATTCTGTGGCTGGTAACTCATCCTGCAATCGGGCAAGACACTGCTGCCAAAGCGAAAGTGACACGGCGGACTCCACTCGAACAAAAGTCGATAATGACTAAGGCTGAAACATTCATGATTGTTGACGTACGTCGAAAAGACCCTGCTTGAGGGTGACGCACGAACCGCTGTCTGCGGTTATATGCCCGATCAAGATCCTGCAAAACGATCGGGACCGCGGATCATAGCCTAAACTGCGCAAGAGATCTTCTGTTTCTCACAGATTTTCCCTATTTATCCACAGGACTTTCCAGAACTCGCTAAGTGTAAACGATCCTGCCGCGAGGCGGGCACGATTTACGCCGCATATTGGAAAATTTAATGACCATAGACAAAAATTGGCTTAATCGATCTAATAAAGATCCAGGACGATCCTTGCGCTTTACCCATCAGCCCGTATAATCCTCCACCCGGCGCGCCATGCTGGTTTCCACTGGTGTGAGGCCGTACATTTTCCCTGCGAAAAGGTGCGGAAAAGCGCGGTAAATAAGGAAAGAGAATTGACTCCGGTGTGTACAATTATTACAATCCGGCCTCTTTAATCACCCATGGCTTCGGTGTCCATCGTTTCATTTTTCGGCGGATATCCAATAAAGCCATTGAATTTATTCAAGTTTAGGTAGAAATCGCCATGAAACGCACTTTTCAACCGTCTGTACTGAAGCGCAACCGTTCTCACGGCTTCCGTGCTCGTATGGCTACTAAAAATGGTCGTCAGGTTCTGGCACGTCGTCGTGCTAAAGGCCGCGCTCGTCTGACCGTTTCTAAGTAATAAAGCTAACCCCTGAGTGGTTAAGCTCGCATTTCCCAGGGAGTTACGCTTGTTAACTCCCAGTCAATTCACATTCGTCTTCCAGCAGCCACAACGGGCTGGCACGCCGCAAATTACCATTCTCGGCCGCCTGAATTCGCTGGGGCATCCCCGTATCGGTCTTACAGTCGCCAAGAAAAACGTTCGACGCGCCCATGAACGCAATCGGATTAAACGTCTGACGCGTGAAAGCTTCCGTCTGCGCCAACATGAACTCCCGGCTATGGATTTCGTGGTGGTGGCGAAAAAAGGGGTTGCCGACCTCGATAACCGTGCTCTCTCGGAAGCGTTGGAAAAATTATGGCGCCGCCACTGTCTCCTGGCTCGCGGGTCCTGATAGCCCTCATTCGGGTCTATCAACGCCTGATTAGTCCGCTACTCGGGCCGCATTGTCGTTTCACTCCAACCTGTTCAAGCTACGGAATTGAGGCATTGCGCAGGTTTGGAGTGATAAAAGGCAGTTGGTTGACGGTGAAACGCGTATTAAAATGCCACCCTTTACACCCTGGTGGTGACGATCCCGTCCCGCCCGGACCATTTGATACCAGAGAACACTAACGATGGATTCGCAACGCAATCTTTTAGTCATCGCTTTGCTGTTCGTGTCTTTCATGATCTGGCAAGCCTGGGAGCAGGATAAAAACCCGCAACCTCAGGCCCAACAGACCACGCAGACAACGACCACCGCAGCGGGTAGCGCCGCCGACCAGGGCGTACCGGCCAGTGGCCAGGGGAAACTGATCTCGGTTAAGACCGACGTGCTTGATCTGACCATCAACACCCGTGGTGGTGATGTTGAGCAAGCTCTGCTGCCTGCTTACCCGAAAGAGCTGAACTCTACCCAGCCGTTCCAGCTGTTGGAAACTTCACCGCAGTTTATTTATCAGGCACAGAGCGGTCTGACCGGTCGTGATGGCCCGGATAACCCGGCTAACGGCCCGCGTCCGCTGTATAACGTTGAAAAAGACGCTTATGTGCTGGCTGAAGGTCAAAACGAACTGCAGGTGCCGATGACGTATACCGACGCGGCAGGCAACACGTTTACCAAAACGTTTGTCCTGAAACGTGGTGATTACGCTGTCAACGTCAACTACAACGTGCAGAACGCTGGCGAGAAACCGCTGGAAATCTCCTCGTTTGGTCAGTTGAAGCAATCCATCACTCTGCCACCGCATCTCGATACCGGAAGCAGCAACTTCGCACTGCACACCTTCCGTGGCGCGGCGTACTCCACGCCTGACGAGAAGTATGAGAAATACAAGTTCGATACCATTGCCGATAACGAAAACCTGAACATCTCTTCGAAAGGTGGTTGGGTGGCGATGCTGCAACAGTATTTCGCGACGGCGTGGATCCCGCATAACGACGGTACCAACAACTTCTATACCGCTAATCTGGGTAACGGCATCGTCGCTATCGGCTATAAATCTCAGCCGGTACTGGTTCAGCCTGGTCAGACTGGCGCGATGAACAGCACCCTGTGGGTTGGCCCGGAAATCCAGGACAAAATGGCAGCTGTTGCTCCGCACCTGGATCTGACCGTTGATTACGGTTGGTTGTGGTTCATCTCTCAGCCGCTGTTCAAACTGCTGAAATGGATCCATAGCTTTGTGGGTAACTGGGGCTTCTCCATTATCATCATCACCTTTATCGTTCGTGGCATCATGTACCCGCTGACCAAAGCGCAGTACACCTCCATGGCGAAGATGCGTATGCTGCAGCCGAAGATTCAGGCAATGCGTGAGCGTCTGGGCGATGACAAACAGCGTATCAGTCAGGAAATGATGGCGCTGTACAAAGCTGAGAAGGTTAACCCGCTGGGCGGCTGCTTCCCGCTGCTGATCCAGATGCCAATCTTCCTGGCGTTGTACTACATGCTGATGGGTTCCGTTGAACTGCGTCAGGCACCGTTTGCACTGTGGATCCACGACCTGTCGGCACAGGACCCGTACTACATCCTGCCGATCCTGATGGGCGTAACGATGTTCTTCATTCAGAAGATGTCGCCGACCACTGTGACCGACCCGATGCAGCAGAAGATCATGACCTTTATGCCGGTCATCTTCACCGTGTTCTTCCTGTGGTTCCCGTCAGGTCTGGTACTGTACTATATCGTCAGCAACCTGGTAACCATTATTCAGCAGCAGCTGATTTACCGTGGTCTGGAAAAACGTGGCCTGCATAGCCGCGAGAAGAAAAAATCCTGATTCGGTGAGTTTTCGCTAAAATAAGGGCGGTCAGTTGACCGCCTTTTTTCTTTTCGTAGGGCGGATAAGCACCGCGCATCCGCCACACAAAGCAACAGGAACATCATGAGCGATAATGACACTATCGTAGCCCAGGCCACACCTCCGGGACGTGGCGGCGTTGGCATCCTGCGCATCTCCGGCTTCAAAGCCCGTGAAGTTGCCGAAACCGTGCTGGGTAAACTGCCTAAGCCGCGCTACGCCGATTATCTTCCGTTTAAAGACGCCGACGGCAGCGTGCTCGATCAGGGGATTGCGCTATGGTTCCCTGGCCCGAACTCGTTCACCGGCGAAGATGTGCTGGAACTGCAAGGTCATGGCGGTCCGGTGATCCTCGACCTGCTGTTAAAACGCATTCTGACCATTCCCGGCCTGCGGATTGCTCGCCCTGGTGAGTTTTCCGAACGCGCGTTTCTTAACGATAAACTTGACTTAGCCCAGGCCGAGGCGATTGCCGATCTTATCGACGCCAGTTCGGAACAGGCGGCCCGTTCGGCACTTAACTCGCTGCAAGGCGCATTCTCCGCACGGGTTAATCATCTGGTAGAAGCCCTCACCCACTTGCGCATTTACGTCGAAGCGGCAATTGATTTCCCTGATGAAGAGATCGATTTCCTCTCCGACGGCAAAATTGAAGCCCAGCTTAATGACGTGATGGCCGATCTCGATGCAGTGCGTGCTGAAGCACGTCAGGGTAGTTTGTTGCGCGAAGGGATGAAAGTAGTGATTGCCGGACGTCCTAATGCCGGTAAATCGAGCCTGTTAAACGCGCTGGCGGGCCGTGAAGCGGCAATCGTAACCGATATCGCCGGAACCACGCGTGACGTGCTGCGTGAGCATATCCACATTGACGGAATGCCGCTGCATATCATCGACACTGCCGGGCTACGTGAGGCCAGTGACGAAGTGGAACGTATTGGTATCGAGCGCGCGTGGCAGGAAATTGAACAGGCCGACCGCGTGCTGTTTATGGTCGATGGCACCACGACAGACGCCGTTGATCCGGCAGAGATCTGGCCGGAATTTATCGCCCGTCTGCCCGCGAAACTGCCGATCACCGTGGTACGCAATAAAGCCGATATCACCGGCGAAACGCTGGGAATGAGTGAAGTGAACGGTCACGCGTTAATTCGTCTCTCGGCAAGGACTGGTGAAGGCGTGGACGTGCTGCGTAACCATCTCAAACAGAGCATGGGCTTTGACACCAATATGGAAGGCGGCTTCCTGGCGCGCCGTCGCCACTTACAGGCGCTGGAACAGGCAGCGGAGCATTTGCAGCAAGGTAAAGCGCAACTGTTGGGAGCCTGGGCAGGTGAACTGCTGGCGGAAGAGTTGCGCCTGGCACAGCAGAACTTAAGCGAAATCACCGGGGAATTTACTTCAGACGACCTGCTGGGGCGGATTTTCTCCAGCTTCTGTATTGGTAAGTAACCGCGCTTACGAAGCCGTATTCTGACTGTCAGATGCGGCTTCGCTTCATTGTTAGCACTCCTGTTATGCCTCAACCCTTTTTTAAACATTAAAATTCT